>DATEOV010000359.1:0-4183 GCA_035273645.1 Flavobacterium sp.
AAGCAAGCACATTATTAAAGTTTTACGTAAAAAAGACTCCGATATACTACATGTAACTAACGGTTTAGGTTTTTTATTTAAAACAGAAATCACATTAGCTTCCGATAATAAATGTACCGTTCAAATTTTGGAAATAGAAAAAATAGAAGCTCCAAAACATAAATTACATCTTGCGGTTGCTCCTACAAAAATGAATGATCGTTACGAATGGTTTCTTGAAAAAGCGACCGAGATTGGAATTTATGAAATCACTCCGATTATATGCGATCGCTCTGAAAGAAAAATAATAAATCCCGAGAGATTTGAAAAAATTATTCTTTCGGCAATGAAACAATGTAACCAAATGTTTCTTCCAAAATTGAATCCTGCCATTTCGATGAAAGAATTCGTAAAAAGAGAAAACAAAGGACAAAAATTAATAGCACATTGCGAAGAAACAAATAAAAAGTCTCTTAAATCTATACTTAAAGCCAAAACGGATTACACAATTTTAATAGGTCCTGAAGGTGATTTTTCCAACAAAGAAATAGAATTGGCATTAGAAAACAATTACATTCCCGTTTCTTTAGGTGATACAAGATTACGAACAGAAACTGCTGCTGTAGTTGCCTGTCACAGTGTTGTTTTTATTAATGAAGATTAGATCTTAAAATTCAATTCTACAATTGTACTATGAAAAAAGCATTATTTTTATTATTACTATCTTCTTCTTTAACCTGTTTCTCTCAAGAAATTGCTTTACTAAAATATAGTGGCGGTGGCGATTGGTATGCAAATCCAACTTCTTTACCTAATTTAATAAAATACTGTAATGCCAATATAAACACTAAAATAAAATCAAAACCCAGAACTGTAGAACCTAGCAGTCCAGACCTTTTTTCATACCCATTTGTCCACATGACAGGTCACGGCAATGTTGTCTTTAGTGAAAATGACGCTACGAACTTAAGAAAATATCTACTCGCCGGTGGTTTTCTACATATTGATGATAATTACGGTATGAATCAATACATCCGAAAAGAAATCAAGAAGCTATTTCCAAATAATGATTTAGTTGAAATTCCATCAAACCATCCAATATTTCAAATACCTTTTGTTTTTGCCAATGGTTTGCCTAAAATCCATGAACACGATGGAAAAAGACCACAAGCCTTTGGGATATTCATCGAAAATAAACTGGTTCTACTCTACACTTACGAATGTGATCTTGGAGATGGATGGGAAGATCAAGAAGTTAATAATGACCCTCTAGAAGTTAGAGAAAGAGCTTTAAAAATGGGAGCTAATATTATTAATTATAATTTCACAAATTAATTTTTCAAAATAATATTCGTTTTCAATAATTTGTTTCCTTGTAATATTTTTTTTAGTCAAATAATTTAACAAGCTAAACCTTTATAAATACTGATTTATTTTTCTATCAGTTGGTAAATGTAAAATTTAACAAGTTTTAGACTACGCAAATACCCCTAAATCACCATTAACCAAGTCAATAAAACCAATGATTTTTCAAAAAGAGGAAAAAAAATTGTTAAATAAATTTTAAATAACTGATCTTTTGTTATAAAATTGCACAATAATTAACCAAACAAACTTTTATTTAACAAAATGATTACCATTATGAAAAAATTAATTTTATCAGCAGCAGCTTGCTTGATGTTGTTTTCTTGTCAAAACGACCAAAGTGAATCTTTAAACGATTCAACAAATGCAATTACCCAAAGAAAATGTGCTACACAAGATGTATTGGAAGCTCAATTAAAAGACGACCCAACTTTGGCAATTAGAATGAACCAAATTGAAGCTTTTACTCAAAACGCTTTATTGACAAAACGTTTAGTAAATGGAAAAGTAGTAATTCCAGTAATTGTGAACGTATTGTACAGAACTGCAGCAGAAAATATTTCTGATGCACAAATACAATCACAAATAGATGTATTAAACAAAGATTTCACTGCAACAAACTCTGATTTTTCAAATACACCAGCAGAATTTGCAGGAGTAGCCGCAAATGTTGGTATTACATTTGAATTAGTAAAAATCAACAGAAAATCAACAACAAAAAGTTCATGGGGAACTAGAGATGCCATGAAAAAAACAAAACAAGGCGGACTAGATCCTACGTCTCCTACAACAAACCTTAATCTATGGGTTTGTACAATAGGTGGAGGAATCCTTGGTTATGCTCAATTCCCTGGAGGTTCTTCTGCTACTGATGGAGTTGCAATTGATTCTAAATATTTTGGTCTTTCTGGTACAGCTAACTATCCTTATAATTTAGGAAGAACAGCTAGTCACGAAGTAGGACACTGGATGAATCTAAGACATATTTGGGGTGATGCATCTTGTGGAAGCGATTTAGTTTCAGATACTCCTGTTGCTAAAACTGCAAATTATGGAGTACCTGTTTATCCATACGCAAGTACTTGTCTTCCTGCTCATAATGAAATGACAATGAACTACATGGATTACACTGACGATAGAGGAATGTTTATGTTCACAAATGGTCAAAAATCAAGAATGAGTGCATTATTTGTTTCTGGAGGAGCAAGATCTGGATTCGGTATATAATTTTTCTCTTTTTTTTAGAATTTAAAACTCGCTACTTGTTAGCGAGTTTTTTTTTGCCCTTACTTAAATTTTCAAAGAATTTCACATTCATTAGTATAAAAGTGCAGTTCACCGATTTATTTATTCTTTGACAATTATTAACAGTAAATTAGCAACACAATAAACTGATAATCAATTTTTTAAATACAAAACATTTATTATGAAAAAAATTATTTTATCCACAGTCGCATTTGTAATGCTTTTTTCATGTCAAAATGAGGATAATAGCACAGTAGTCTCTCAAGCAGAATCACCTACTCTTCGCAGTTGTGCAACACAAGAAGTCCTTGAAGCTCAATTAAAAGCTGATCCCACATTAGCAATGAGAATGAATCAAATTGAAGCTTTTTCCCAAAAAGCAATACTCTCAAAACGTATAGTAAACGGTAAAATAGTAATTCCTGTTATTGTAAATGTTTTATACAGAACAGCTGCCGAAAACATCTCTGAGAATCAAATACAATCTCAGATTAAAGTTTTGAATGATGATTTTACAGCTGCAAATAGTGATTTTAGACTTATTCCAGCTGAATTTACAAATGTAGCGGCAAAAATTGATATTACTTTTGAATTAGTAAAAATCAATAAAAAATTAACATCAAAGACTTCATGGGGCACAAGAGATGCTATGAAAAGTACAAAAAAAGGAGGTCTCGATCCAACATCTCCTGCAACAAACCTTAACCTATGGGTATGTACTATTGGTGGGGGAATTTTAGGATACGCACAATTCCCCGGGGGTTCATCATCAACTGATGGAGTTGTTATAGATTCCAAATATTTTGGTATATCAGGTACAGCGAATTATCCGTACAATTTAGGAAGAACAGCAACCCATGAAGTTGGACACTGGATGAATTTACGCCATATTTGGGGAGATTCATCTTGTGGAAATGATTTGGTAGCAGACACTCCAGTTGCTAAAACTTATAATTTTGGTGCCCCAACATATCCTCACGTAAGTTCATGCTTACCAACTCATAATGAGATGACAATGAACTACATGGATTATACTGATGACAGAGCGATGTATATGTTTACCAATGACCAAAAAGCAAGAATGTCGGCATTATTTGTTTCTGGAGGAGTAAGAGGTGGATTTGCTCAATAGCCATATAAATTTATAGTTTTTAAAACTCGCTACTTATTAGCGAGTTTTTTTATCTTTATAACCAAATACAACAATATGATTACATCCAAAATTATTGCAAATGGACTTTTAAGAGCAATTGGCACTTTAATTTTAGCCTCTTTGCTTCTTTATTTTCTGTATCAAATTCAAAACGTATTAATTTATCTATTAGTTTCATTGATACTAACCTTAATTGGAATACCTATTTTAGATTTTTTCAAGAGAAGATTAAAATTCAAACATACAATTGCTTCCATTACCGTTTTAATAATTTATATTTTAATCATTTTGGGTTTTATAATGATGTTCATTCCATTAATCATATCGCAAGGTCAAAATCTATCTCTTTTAAATACAATTGAAATTGAAAAGAACAGTTTAGAACTTTTCAAGCAATTAAGCTTTTTTTTGGAGCAACATCATATAGACACTGCAACTGTT
>DATEOV010000360.1:0-2460 GCA_035273645.1 Flavobacterium sp.
TTGCTGTTGGCGGTATCTTATTATTTTTCTGCTCGCTTTTTATAGTCTTTTATTAGTAAGTAAATTGATATTACAAAAATAATGAGATAAAGAATGTCTAATGCTGGGTCTTTAAATTTAAAATTTTTAATATCGAAATGCTTAAACAGTGTCCATCCTAAAATAACTGCTATAAACGCAAAAAATAAGTTTATTCCTTTTTTACTTTCCATAATATTTTAATGTTTTATTATCAAATCAATTAATGTTCCTAAAAGTATTGCTGCCAATGAAAAAGTTATCATACCTAAAATGTAAGCCAAAAAAGCTTTAACGTAAGAGGATATTTTTCTTTTGTCATAAAATTGCCCAACAGCCCAAGTTGTATAAACAAAACCAACAATTTCACCATATTGAATTAGGTTTAAATGTGTAATCCCTTGAAGAATTCCAAAAATTGAATAAATCAGCATTCCAATTCCCATTACAAAACAGAGAAGAATTAAAATTTCAAATAGGTTGTATTTTTGCTTTCTGAAAAATAGTTTTGTCCACAATGCAATGAATATACCCATCATTATATTCGAATATCCTAAATGTCCTTGTATCCATTTAAAAATTTCATTCGTTGTGGATTTAAAACTGTCTAAATAAATTATATAACCATCTTTAAAATGAAAAAAGTAATTACATACAGTGTATATTAAAGAAGTTATGATAATGAAAATTATCGGTTTAACAAGTCTGTTTCTGCTTTCTGAAAGATAATTTCTTATGTTTTGTCCAGGATTTGTAGCAAGTTCTCTTATTGTATATAATATTCCACGCTCAAAATGCAAAACGTGTTCAATTTCGTGAATAATGTAATGCTGGTCAATTCTTTTGAGTTTTGCTGGTTGTCCGCAGTTTGGACAATAGTTTAAGCTTACTTCGTTGTTACAGTTTTTGCAGTTCATTTATTTTGTTCAAATATTTTATCAATTCATTTGTTTGCACTCTGTTCGGCAAAATTGCCACTAAGGTTGTAGCAGTTGTTGGCGGTAGTATTTTTAATTTAGCACTTGTTTCACTTTGATTTCAGATATTTTCTGAAGTTCACTTTTGTCGTTAAAACTCCAAATAACTAAAAATTTACCTTTTGTAAAAATTTGTTCTGGATGTTCTGCTGTTGGTTTTTTTGCTTGTCCCCATAACAATCCAGTTAAAAACCCTTCTCCTTTAAAATCCTCTTCAAACTCAAAATACATTATACTTCCGCTATCGTTTTTACATTCAAAATTTTGAACAGATTTATTTTTTATTTTTCCAAGAAACATACTGTACATATCTGTCTGTTTATAAAACATACACGCTTGAATTGAAATGCAATTTGGAGTTTCTGAAATAGAATACTCTTTAGGCATTTCAGTGTTGTCAATTTTTAGTTTGTCAATAGTTTGACTAAACAAAGTTGTATGTGTAATGAGGATAAAGAATAAAGCTAAAATAGTAACTTTCATAAAGATTTTTTTGTTTGTTTCGTTTTGCCCTTTTCAAAATTAAACAAAAAAAGATTACAAAAATAACAGAATAATTTTTAATCTAATTCAATGTTTTGACTTTATGAAAAACAAATTTCCTTCACTTCCTTAAAGTTCTTGTGAGCTGCGTGAGGGACAGAAGCAAGCTACCGAAGTAGCGCGGATGGCCCGACAGCATAAAGAAAAAGGACCAAATCACCGGTATGTGAATTGGTCCTTTTTCTTTATGGTGGCACGCCCAAATGGTTCTAAATAAACCATTGTTGGCATGAAATACTTCTTTACAATGAAAATTCTTCAGTATCCTGTTCCGGAGTTGCGGTGGTGTCTTTGACTACTGCCGCTCTTGGGACGTAACAATCTACTTTGATGGAAAGATTTTTAGGTCTTTCGAAAGATTCTTTGGATATTGTTAAGGCTTTGTCGTCATAACATTTATTCATAAAATATCCCCAGATAGGTAATGCCATTGCAGCACCCTGTCCATAGGTAAGGCTTTTGAAGTGTGCTGAACGGTCTTCGCAGCCTACCCAAACACCCGTTACTAGGTTAGGTACCATTCCCATAAACCAACCGTCGGATTGATTTTGTGAGGTTCCTGTTTTTCCTGCAATTGGATTTGTAAACATATATGGATATCCTGTCCAACGCTTGTCTCCATTACCACCACCCTGAGTTCTTAATCTTGCTCCAGAACCGCTTTCGGTAACACCTTCCAGTAGTTTAATGATGGCAAATGCGATGTCTTTGTTCAAAACGTCATGGGACTCTGGAATAGGTTCGTAGATTACTTCGCCACTTTTGTTCTCGATTTTGGACAAGAACTGAGGTTTGGTATAAACACCTTGATTAGCAAATGTGCTGAAGGCTGCTACCATATCTTCTACGGTTATCTCTACAGCTCCCAAAGCAATGGAAGGTTGAGTAACGATTTCGGATTTTACCCCCAATTTATGGGTTA
>DATEOV010000361.1:0-2997 GCA_035273645.1 Flavobacterium sp.
TGGCAATCTTTTTTGAACGACTTCGTGAAAACCGAGCATGTGACTTATATGTGTAAGATATGCTTTTTCGGGTTTCAGCAAAGCTATAAAATCGAGGGCTTCCTGCAAATTAAAATGTGTATTATGAGGTTCCTCGCGCAAAGCATTTACCACCAATACTTTGAGACCACTCAATTTACCTATTTCTGCTTCTTCAATAGTCTTCACATCCGTTAAATAGGCAAAATCATCTACTCTAAACCCAAAAACCTGAAGATTACCATGCATTACAGTTATTGGGATTGCCATCTTGTTACCAATAGGAAAAGGAACATCATTAAATATTTCAATCGATTTTACAGAAGGAGATCCTGGGTATTTATTTTCAGTTTCAAATATATAATCAAATCGTTTTACAATATTGATAAGTACCCGTTTATGGGCATAAATTGGAATCTCTCCCTGCTTATAATTAAAGGGACGAATATCATCCAAACCAGCTGTATGGTCCGCATGCTCGTGTGTAAATAAGATACCGTCTATTTTTCGGCAATTGGACGCCAACATTTGTTGCCTAAAATCGGGTCCGCAATCGATAACGTACGAATGGCCTTCCCACGTGATCCAAGCCGAAACCCGGAGCCTTTTATCCTTAAAATCAGTGCTTTTACAAACCTCATGATCACTCCCTATAATTGGAATTCCTTGAGACGTACCTGTACCTAAAAAATATACCTTCAATTGTCTTTCTTTTTTTTACAAAAATAGGTTTAATTCTCTTTCATTAGAAGCCGAATTAGTTAACTTTGTAACATAATCGCCGAATTTAAACAAAAAAAAATGGAAGCCAAAATAAAACTAAAAGGGGACAAACTTATTGAACAAATTCCTTCTTTAAAGGATAAAGCACTTCGTATCAATTTAAATGAAAATATATACGGAACTTTTGCTGAAATTGGGGCTGGTCAAGAAACAGTGAGACATTTTTTTAGATCAGGTGGGTCATCGGGAACAATCGCAAAAGCAATGTCTGCCTATGATAAAGACTTTAGTGATGCAGTTTATGGAATTGAAGAAGACGGCCGATATGTAACCGAAAGCCGCCTTAAAAAGATGCTTACCTTTGAAGGTGAACTAATTGAAGAACGACTAAGCAGAACAAAACATCCTAATAAAATGTTTTTCAGTTATGCCAATACAGTTGCTACGATAGATTTTGCAAAGCAATTTAAAGGCCACGGTTGGGTTGGAATTCGATACCAATTGGACCCAAACGAAGCCTACAATGAAATTATTATTCACATCCGTTTCAAAGAAACCGATTCTAGATTACAACAAGAAACTTTAGGTGTACTTGGAGTAAATCTAATTTATGGTGCTTTCTATAAATACAATGACCCAAAAAAATTACTGCGGTACTTATACGATCACTTAGACAAAGACCAACTAGAGATTGATACCATCAATTTCTCAGGTCCTCGTTTTGCTGATGTAGACAATCGATTAATGAGTTTACAATTGGTAAAAAACGGCATGACCGATGCGGTAATGTTCAATCCACAAGGTAAAAATGTACTTCCTGCAGCAATCTTGTACAAGAAAAACATTCTCGCTTTCAGAGGAAGTTTCCGTCCGGTTACCAAGGTAAATATGGACATGTACAAACAGTCTTTAAAAATGTTTTTGGAAGAAAACAAAGTAGAGAAAGAAAATACATTGGTAATTTTCGAAATTACATTATCCAATTTACGTTCTGATGGTGAAATTGACGAAAGAGACTTTATGGATCGTGCCGAATTGCTTTGCTCGTTGGGACAAACCGTAATGATATCTAACTTTCAGGAATACTATAAAGTTGTAGAGTATTTTTCTAATTACACCAAGGCCAGAATGGGACTTGCAATGGGAGTTAACAACTTAGTCGATATTTTTGACGAGAAATATTACCGTCATTTAAGTGGTGGAATATTGGAAGCCTTTGGGAAATTATTCTATCGCGATATGAAAGTATTTTTATATCCAATGTTAGGCGAAGAAGGAGAAATCATAACTTCCAAAAACTTAAAAGTTCATCCTAGAATGAAAGAATTATACAAATTCTTTAAATTCAACGGAAAAGTAGTTGATATTGAGGATTACAATCCTGAAATATTAGAGGTATTCTCTCGTGAAGTATTGAAAATGATCGGTGCAGGAAAACCAGGCTGGGAAGAAATGTTACCACCAGGAGTTCCCGAAATCATTAAAGAAAAACATCTTTTTGGATATCATCCAAATTCGCTTCTGGAAGCGAGTAATTAAGATTACATTATTCAGAATAGAAAAAATCCAAGAAAGACAACTTGTTCTTCTTGGATTTTTTATTTTAAAGGGATTTCTCTAAAGCTCGTTTGGGCGTGCCACCATTAGGGAAAGAGGGCAACTCATAGTAATGCTTATTCGCCCCCTTTCCCTAATGCTGTCGTGCTGTCCGCGTTACTTCGGTAACTTGCTCCCATCACTCACGCGGTATCAAGAATTTTAGACAAAACAACAAATTTTGACATTTATAAATAATTCTTAAATAATCAAAAGAAGCACTTCAAAAAAATTCTTATTTCAATATTTGATTAGCGTGGACTTTTGTTTTCACATCCGAAATTACTTCGTCAATGATTCCATTTTCGTCAATTACAAAGGTAGTTCTGTGAATACCATCATATTCCCTTCCCATAAACTTTTTTGGTCCCCAAACCCCAAAGGCATTGATTACAGACTTATCCTCATCTGCCAATAACGGAAAAGGAAGTTCGTATTTATCTCTGAACTTTGCCTGTGCTTTTGCACTATCGGCACTTACACCCAAAAGCTCATAATTATTAGCTTTAAAACGTTCAAAATTATCTCTTAAATCACAAGCCTCAGTCGTACAACCCGGTGTAGAAGCTTTTGGATAAAAGAAAACAACTAACTTTTTACCCGCATAATCAGCTAGTTGACGTGATTTACCATCTTGGTCTACTCCTGAAAATTGAGGTG
>DATEOV010000362.1:0-5893 GCA_035273645.1 Flavobacterium sp.
TTTTACTGTTTCAACCTTCGTTCCAATCTTAGGATTTACTAATCCAAAAATCAAGGCAATTAATGCCAAAAGCAAAACGCCTAATTTCAAAAAAGGTTTAAAAATAGAACGTTCTGGGCTCAATCTTTTGATAACTTCCAAGTCTCCAAACTCACGTTGCTTCTTCCTTTTCCAATATAAATTAAATAGAAAAAGTACCGCGACAACTGGCAGTATAATAAGAAAGTATAAATATTTTTGTTCGTCTAATTCCATTTTTTTCTTTTACTCTCAGTTTTTATATAAAACTTCTATACACTGTATTTCGCAAACCTATTTCCAACAACAATAAAAACCCAGCCAGTAAAACAAAAGGTCTGAACTTTTCGTCATAATCATAAAATTTTAATTCTTCGATTTCAGTGGTTTCCAGTTTATTGATTTCGCTATAAATTTGAGCTAATTTATCATTACTGGTCGCTCTAAAATATTTTCCACCCGTTTTTCTGGCAATACTTTTCATCATTTGCTCATCAATTTCCACCTTCATCATTCTAAATATCAATTGTCCATTTGGTCCAAGAGCATAAGGTGATTCTGCCATCCCATTGCTACCAATACCAATAGTGTAAACTTTTATACCATATTGTTGCGCAATATCCGATGCCGTATCAGGCTCTATGAATCCAGCATTGTTGACACCATCGGTCATCAAAATAACAACTTTGCTTTTGGCTTTACTGTCCTTGAGTCGGTTTACGGCTGTCGCCAATCCCATTCCGATTCCTGTTCCGTCCACCAAAATATTATCGTATTTAATGCTTTGAATGGCTTCTTGGATAATCGCTTTGTCACTCGTAACCGGTGATTTAGTATACGCTTCAGAAGCATAGACCACAAGTCCTATTCTATCATTGGGTCTTTCATCAACAAAATTTGCTGCTAATTTCTTAAGGGCTTGCATTCGATCCGGCTTTAAATCTCTTGCCAACATACTTCCAGACACGTCAATTGCCAAAACAATATCTATTCCCCTTGTAGTTTTTGTTTTATTGCTAATGTCAACTGTTCTTGGTCTAGCCATTGCCACAATCAATAATGATAATGCCAATAATCGCAAAACGTCTAACCCCGGTTTTAATTTCGCCAATAAAGATTCTGTCCCTTTGAATCCTTGAAGTGAGCTCATTTTTAGGGTGGCAGATTGTTGGTTTCTTTTCCAAACTAGCCAGACAATTGCTAATGGAATTAAAAGAAACAACCAAAAGAATTCTGGATTTAAAAAGGTTATTTTTTCCATTAGTTACTCGCTGATTTAAGTTCTACCGAATTCATAATACGGTCTGTCAATTCCGTTGCATATTTATCACCTTCTTCATGAAGAATCATAATTTGCTGCAATCCTCCTTCTTGTCCAAAAAGTACGATTTCATAATATATTTTGGAACTAGTTTGACTATTACCATCTATTCTTGAAAAAGTACCGTATCCTTTTTTACCAGTTATCCCATTATTGGTCTGGAAATCCTCTTCTTTAACAATCATGTTTTGCGCTCCTTGGGTTTCCAATATTTTCAAAGAACTTTCTATAGCTTTAGACAAATCCAGCGCTCCTTCTTTTTTATATTTAATGGTAGATACCATAATATAAAAATTATCCAAAAGACTGCCATACCCAAAAGACTGCATCTCTTTTATAAGAGCCATTCCGTCTTTTGGCAATGATTTTGTCAAATCTATTCGCTTCAAGACTTTTGGGGTTTCTACAATAACTCCTGGATTTCCATACTCACTTTTAATCCATTCGCCTTCCAACAACTCTTTTGTTGGATGTCCTAGTATATTGTCTTTAACGTAATCAAATCCTTTAGTTACAATAAAGAATGTTGTCGTGGCAAAAAGTAAAAAAACAACAGATCCAACTGCAATTGCAATACGTTGATTTCTCTTTTTCCTAAGCAAAATTTGAATTTGTTTTTGCTTTTGGGCTTCGTTCAAAATAGTGTCTTCTTCAATTGGCACTTCCACCGGAATAGCTTCATCTAGTGTTAAGATTGTTTTTTGAATTCTATTTCTGTCTTCGGTAATTTCAAATTCTAAAGGTTTTGATTTTGCAAATTTCACTAAATCGGCTTGTTTCAAAACGGTAAATAAATTCTCTATCGTTTCTTGTGAAAGCTTCATTTTCTTCTTCAATGAAGCCGTTTTAAGTCCTTCTATTAATTCTGAAGTAGTGCTTTCCATTGCCGGAATTTCTATCGCCTCTTCAATATAATTTCGGGCAATATCGGTCAATTCACTATAATAAGCTTTTACCTCACCGTGTTGCCAAAGTTCTTTTTTCTCTAAAGTATTAAGCAAACTTGTCGCTTTTTCTATAGGTGTTTTATAAACTTCTTCTTCAATTTTTTTCTTCTGAAGAATTTTTGTGTACCAATAAACGAAAGCTCCAATTCCTAAAATCAATAAAATACCCAAAAGATATTTCCACCAGTCAGAAGAATCTTCGGCTTTGACAATATCTTTGATATCATACATTTTTTGTCTTAACGTATCAACCTGAACATTGGCAACCTCAACTTTTATGGAGTCCGTCAAAAACTCTTTATTATTTATCAGAATCTTTATACTTGGAATTGTATATTTCCCCGAATCAAATTGAGTCAAACCATACTTTTTGATTAATTCGTATCGATCGTCTTTTTTGATGGTGTCAATTGGATACGACTGAATTACCTCCAGCGCTCCAATGTTTTTTAGTTTTGGAAAAACAACTTTAGACAAAGTATCTACAGAAGTTTTTAAAGTCAATTTAAACTCAGCTCCAATTTTATTTTTTGTGGTATCGATACTTGTCTCTACTTTTTGCTGTGCAAAAAGTGAAGTAGAAAACAGTAAGTATATTAATAGTTTTTTAAACATTTATTTTGGGAAATTTGATTTTTGATTGAAGATTAACGATTTTTGATTTAAGATTTCTCTCCTAACAACGCATTTATTTTCAATACAAAACATATTATTTCAGATTTGTTTTTGCTGTTTTAATACTTGTTACGAAAATAGAAATCAACTCATTTGCTTCAGTTTTTGTCATCATTAAATTATTTAAATCGGACGTTAAATTTGCTTTTTCTACTATTTTTAAACACACGAAAGTTTCTCTTAATTCTTTTAAACAAATACCCATCTTATGAATAAAATCCTTTGTGCTTTCCGCACTTTGAGCCTCTCCATAATTTAATGCGGGAGAAGTTCCAGATCTAATGATTTGCCCTCCTAGATGATTTCCAGCATAGTTTCCTTTAAATGTACTAGCTGCAATTATTATAGTAGCTGCAAAATCTATTAATCTGTTTTCAAGTTCTTGTTTATTCATTTAGTATCTATAAATTACTCAATCAAAAATCATTTTTTATACATTCGAACAAATCTAAAATCTAAAATCGTTAATCTAAAATCTTAAATCATTATCGTGATTTAAAATAGCCTAATAATTTGGTGACATAACTTTCGTCCACTCTCGTGTTTACAACACCCGAACCCGATTTACTGAAAGTTTCTTTAAAATAATTCACATTCTCATGGTAGTATTTCTCATAATTCATTCGCACCGATTTTGAACCTGTGTTTATCAATCGTGTTTCACCTGTCTCGGCATCAATCATCGACACCATTCCTAAGTTTGGCATTTTTTCTTCTCGAATGTCATACACGCGAATACCTGTGATATCGTGTTTTTTTGAAGCAATTTTCAATGTTTGCTCATACTCTCCCGACATAAAATCGGAAATAACAAAGACGATTGCTTTCTTTTTCTGGGTTCCCGACAGAAACTTCAAAGCTTGAGAAATATCTGTTTTGTGACTTTTAGGTTCAAATTCTATCAACTCACGGATGATACGCAACACGTGTGATCTCCCTTTTTTGGGCGGAATATACAATTCGATTTGGTCCGAAAACAATATCAAACCTATTTTGTCATTATTTTGAGTAGCCGAAAATGCCATTGTAGCAGCAATTTCTGTAACAATTTCTCTCTTAAACTGGTTCTTGGAACCAAAACTTTCAGATCCCGAAATATCAACCATCAACATCATGGTCAATTCTCTTTCTTCCTCAAAAACCTTGACATGCGCTTCGTTGTATCGTGCGGTTACATTCCAATCGATGGCACGTATATCGTCACCAAATTGATATTGACGCACCTCACTAAAAGTCATTCCGCGTCCTTTGAACGATGTATGATATTCACCCGAAAAGATATGATCGCTCAATCTTCGGGTTTTGATTTCTATTTTACGTACTTTTTTTAAAAGCTCTTTTGTATCCATTTTTTTTAGGCATGAGGCATTAGGCATTAGGCATTAGGCATACAGCTTAATGCTTATAGCTTAATGCTACTAAGGAACTTCGATTTCGTTTATGATTTTATTGATAATGTCAACCGATGTAATGTTTTCGGCTTCGGCTTCATAAGTAACTCCGATTCTGTGACGTAAAATATCATGAACTACGGCACGAACATCTTCAGGAATTACATATCCACGACGTTTGATAAAAGCATAACATTTGGCGGCTGTAGCAAGATTAATACTTCCACGTGGTGATGCTCCAAAACTGATTAAAGGTTTCAAATCAGCCAATTTATATTTCTCTGGATAACGAGTTGCAAAAATAATATCCAGTATGTATTTCTCGATTTTTTCATCCATGTAAACCTCACGAACCGCTTCTTGTGCACGCAAAATTTGTTCTACAGAAACCACTTGATTTACTTTATCATAACTCCCTTTAAGATTTTGACGAATAACCAAGCGCTCGTCTTCCATTTTTGGATAATCGATAACTGTTTTCAACATAAAACGATCGACTTGTGCTTCTGGCAATTGGTAAGTTCCTTCTTGCTCAATAGGGTTTTGAGTTGCCAAAACTAAAAATGGTCTATCTAATTTGAAAGTGGTGTCGCCAATAGTTACTTGTTTTTCCTGCATCGCCTCCAATAATGCAGATTGCACTTTGGCAGGAGCACGGTTAATCTCATCGGCAAGAACGAAATTAGCAAAAATTGGCCCTTTTTTGATAGAGAATTCATTTTGCTTAATATTATAAATCATGGTTCCAATAACATCGGCAGGCAATAAATCGGGAGTAAACTGGATTCTGCTAAAAGAACCGTGAATGGCTTGTGAAAGAGTATTAATGGCTAATGTTTTTGCCAATCCTGGAACTCCTTCCAACAAAATATGTCCTTGGCCCAACAGTCCAATTAACAATCTTTCGACCATATGTTTTTGTCCCACAATAACTTTGTTCATTTCCATAGTGAGAAGGTCTATAAAAGCACTCTCTCTTTCGATTTTTTCATTGATTGCTCTAATGTCTAAAGTCGTTGTATTTTCTTCCATTTTTATATATTTATTCCCTTAAATTTTTATCTCTTTTATTTGATGGTGCAAATTGAATTTTTTTTTAGAAGTAAGATGTTAAAAAATGGTTAAAACTTCTACCAATCCCCTAATTTTAAGGACGAATTATGATAGTATTTACCTATTTTTAAGAACTAAAAAAAATAAACATCAAATTCATAGATTTACCCCCAAAATCACTGGGGGCAATAACAAAATAAAACCATGAGTAAAATTCCATTTTCAAAAATAATTGCAGGCACGATGACTTGGGGTGTTTGGGGCAAAAACTGCTCTACTTCACAAATGATAGAACTAATGTATTCATGTCTTGAAAGTGGTATTTCCACCTTTGATCATGCCGATATTTATGGGGGTTATACTACAGAAAAAGCCTTTGGAAAAGCTTTTAGCGAAAGCCAAATTGATCGTAAAAACATTCAATTGATTTCTAAATGTGGCATCCAAATGATCTCCGAAAAAAGAAACAATACCATCAAACATTATGA
>DATEOV010000363.1:0-2564 GCA_035273645.1 Flavobacterium sp.
AGCATCAAAAGCATTTCCGCCTTTGTGCAAAATTTCAACACCAATTTTGGATGCTTCTTCTCGAGCCGAAACGACCATAGCTTTCGAAGTCACCAGACCTGTAGGTTCAACTATTTTTTCATTGGATTTACAACTTAGGAACAGTATTGCAGCTAAGAATATTATTTTTTTCATAATGCCATTAATTTTTGTTTTGAATGTATTCTTAAGTCTTCAAAGAATGTGATAAATTCTTGTTCGAACTCGGTGTAGAATTCAATTAGCTCATTGGATGCGAATCGCATTTTAGACTCATTTTTGGTTCGACCGTCCATTTGTGTCAGAATCCTATTGATTCCTTCTACAGTTTGGTAACTTACCAGCCAGTTGTACTCAATCATATAAGGCATCATTCCTTTGGTTCTTTCAGATAAAAAATCATAATTGTCTCGTAAAGATTGGTAAAAGCGATTTGTAAAATCTACCAAACTTTCATCCGAATAATTACTCCAGTTTTTTGCTAAAAAATGGTCATAAAACACATCTACAATCACTCCCGCATAATGATGGTATTTTTCATGTAATCGTTTTGTGCTATTTCTAAAGACGGGGTGAGCATCAGTATAAGTATCAATAAAACGATGTAGAATAATTCCTTTTTGTATTTCTGAGGGGTAATTTTCAAACTGTTTTCCCCTAATTCCATCAGCCATAAAGTTTCCGATTTTTATCAAATCATTTTCTCCAGATAAATAGATGTGGGCTAGGAAGTTCATTATTGTTGAGTTGATAAGGTTCTTAGGTACTGATATTCTAAGTTTACTCTCGTAAATGTAAAAACTTTTTTATTGATTATTTAAAAAATAAAACTGTCAGAGGAAATGTTTGGTTTTTACAGTCTCAGAAACTCAGCAACTTTTTTATATTTGTAGCAAATAACCATTAATTCAAAAAAATGACTTTAATAAAATCAATATCCGGAATTCGAGGAACAATAGGAGGGAAAGTAGGAGACAATTTAACTCCGGTTGATGCCGTGAAATTTGCTTCTGCGTATGGAACTTGGCTTAAAAACTATTCAAAAAAAGATAAATTAACGGTTGTAGTTGGTCGTGATGCGCGCATTTCGGGACCTATGATTCACAACTTGGTTATTAACACACTTGTAGGATTAGGAATTGATGTTATAGATTTAGGTCTTTCGACAACTCCAACTGTAGAAATTGCTGTTCCATTGGAAAAAGCAGATGGTGGAATCATTTTAACTGCCTCACATAATCCAAAACAATGGAATGCATTGAAATTATTGAATGAGAAAGGTGAATTTTTAAGTGGTGCAGCTGGAGAAAAAATCCTTGAGATTGCCGAAGCAGAAGCTTTTGATTTTGCAGATGTTGATAGTTTGGGCGAAATCACAATAAATGATGCCTATATGGATATTCATATCGACGAAGTGTTGAACTTGCCATTAGTAGATGTTGAAGCTGTAAAAGCAGCTAAATTCAAAGTTGTTGTAGATGGAGTGAATTCATCAGGAGGAATCATCATCCCTAAATTATTGGAGTTGATGGGCGTTGAAGTAGTAAAATTATACTGTGAACCAAACGGCCATTTTCCTCACAATCCAGAACCTTTGAAAGAACACCTAACAGATATTTCAGAGTTGGTGGTTAAAGAAAAAGCGCATTTGGGAGTTGTAGTTGATCCAGATGTAGATCGTTTGGCTTTTATTAGCGAAGACGGCGAAATGTTTGGTGAAGAATATACTTTGGTGGCTTGTGCAGATTATGTTTTGAGCAAAACTCCTGGAAATACAGTTTCGAATATGTCATCTTCTCGCGCATTGCGTGATGTGACCAACAAACACAACGGAAGCTATGAAGCCAGTGCAGTAGGTGAGGTGAACGTGGTGGAATTAATGAAAAAGAATAATGCAATCATCGGTGGCGAAGGTAATGGTGGAATCATCTATCCAGAGTCACATTATGGTCGTGACAGTATGGTGGGCGTGGCTTTGTTCCTAACTCATTTGGCAAACAAAAAAATGTCAGTTTCGGCTTTGCGTGCTTCCTATCCGGAATATTATATGAGCAAAAACAAAATTGAGTTAACACCACAAATAGATGTAGATGCGATTCTTGTGGCAATGACCGAAAAATATAAAAACGAAGATATCACAACAATCGATGGTGTGAAGATTGACTTTGCTGATAATTGGGTACATTTAAGAAAATCAAATACAGAGCCAATTATTCGTATTTATACCGAAGCTTCTTCTCAACAATTGGCTGATGATTTAGCGCTGCGAATTATTGATGAAATAAAAGCTGTTGCTGGAATTTAAAACTTTAAAACCGACGAGAGTCGGTTTTTTTATGTCTTATGAAGATTGATTAAATAATGTTTTGGAGCAGAAAGAGTAGGTATTTATGGCAGTATTGGTCCCGCTCTCCGTTTCAATCTCTTCGTCTCGTCTAAAACGATACTACGAGGATTTTCACTGTGATCGGGGCTAAAGATAAAGATAGTGCTTCTTTGTTATTATTTATGATTGTAACCGAATTCAGAATCTATAAATATTAAAA
>DATEOV010000364.1:0-3144 GCA_035273645.1 Flavobacterium sp.
CGAAAATGTGGGTCCTAGAGTTGAAAAAATAATGTATTTATTTTTTAAAATTTTAGTGACTATTAATAATCTCAAAATGAAAATGAATAAAAAAAAGTATGTTTTCCTTTTTCTTTTGCTATTTCAATTCAGTTTTGGGCAGAATTCCAAAAGCATAGAGAAGAAAATTTACACCACTAAATCATTAAAAAAATTAGAAGTGCCCATAATTGACGGCCTTCTAGCTGATGACAGTTGGGACATTGTGGAATGGCAAACGGATTTTATAGAAAATCTTCCCGATGAAAATACGCCTCCAACGGAGCAGACCAAGTTTAAAATACTTTATGATTCGAAGTTCTTATATGTTGCTTTCAAATGTTATGACAAAGAACCGGATAAAATTGTAAAACGATTGTCCAGACGTGATGGTTTTGATGGCGATTTTGTAGAAGTTAATATTGATAGTTACCACGATAAACGTACCGGTTTTTCATTTACAATATCGGCATCGGGAGTGAAAAGTGATGAATTTATTGCCGATAATGGGGATAATTGGGATGCAAGCTGGAATCCGATTTGGTATGTAAAGACGAATGTGGATGCTGAAGGCTGGACTGCAGAAATGAAAATACCGCTTAGCCAATTAAAGTTTAGTGCAAGTGAGGACCAGGTTTGGGGGTTTCAGGCAACACGCCGGTATTTTAGAAAACAAGAACGCTCCGTTTGGCAACGCATTCCGACTGATGCTCCTGGTTGGGTAAGCGAGTTTGGAGAATTACGAGGCTTAATTAATTTGAAACCTCAAAAACAGCTTGAAATTCAGCCCTATTTTTTAACACAATTAGATACGTATGAACAAGAAGCTAGAAATCCTTTCAGAGAAGGGCAAGATTTTAGTTTGAAAGCTGGGCTTGACGCCAAAATTGGAATCACGAACGATTTGACTTTAGACTTAACTATCAATCCTGATTTTGGCCAAGTTGAAGCTGATCCGGCTGTGATTGCTCTGGATGGATTTCAAGTATTTCTTCAGGAGAAGCGCCCTTTTTTTATCGAAAACAAAAATATTTTCGATTATAATTTTGCAAATAATGAAGACAATCTCTTTTATTCAAGACGTATTGGCAGAAGTCCGCAGGGAATTATTTCCACTCAAAAAGAGGAATTTGTGAAACGACCACAAAATTCCACTATTTTGGGTGCGGCGAAATTTAGTGGAAAAACAAAGAACGGTTGGTCTTTAGGTATTTTGGAAAGTGTTACCGGGAATGAGTATGCCAAAATCGATAATGGTTCTGAACGAAAAGAGATACTTGTAGAACCGCTTACGAATTATTTTGTTGGTCGTGCCCAAAAAGATTTTAATGATAGAAATAGTTTTTTGGGCGCTATTGTAACCGCAACCAATAGAAATACGGATGAGCCACAATTCATTTATTTACGAGAAGCGGCTTATTCGGGTGGACTTGACTTTAAGCACAATTGGAAAGACAGAAAATATTTTGTTGCTGGTAATATTGTGGCAAGTCACGTTTTTGGTTCAAAAGAATCCATTACAAATACGCAAAAGGAAATGACTCATTTGTTTCAAAGGGTGGATGCCGATTATGTTTCGGTGGATAGTGACCGAACATCATTGACTGGAACAGGAGGAAAGATTGAGGCGGGTAAAGCTTCAGATGGACATTGGAGATATAATGCGAGCCTGACTTGGCGTTCACCAGAATTAGAACTCAATGATATTGGTTTTCTTCGTCAGGCTGATGAAATCAGGCAAACGCTGTATGTTAGTTATCAGTCCTTAAAGCCTTTTGGTTTTTTTAGAAGCGGAATGGTACGTTTTGAGCCGTTTACAACTTTTGATTTTGGAGGTTTTCACAATAGAACCTATTATGATCTTTTGGGTAAAGCAGAATTTGAAAATTATTGGTGGGCTAATATTGGTTTTTCATATAAACCTAGAATCTATAACAATGCCTATTTACAAGGAGGGCCGAAATTCAGATTCTCCGAAGAGTTTGTGAGTTATAATGTCTTTGGTTCCGATCCTCGAAAAAAACTTCGTTTTCAAGCAGGAGTGTTTTTTGCACAAGGAAAAAACAACTCGTTTTCATACAGAGAATTAGATCCGAGTTTTACGTACCAGCCTACAAATTCATTGTCAATTACTTTAAATCCAAATCTCAATGTGAATCAAAGCAAGACACAATATGTAACCCAATCTGCTTTTGAGAATGGTGTGCGTTATATTACGTCTCATTTAGATCAGCAAACAGTTAGTGCTTCCTTGAGATTGAGTTATAATATTAATCCAAATTTTACCATTCAGTATTATGGACAGCCATTTGCTTCAACGGGGAAATATTCGGAATTTAATTATGTTACAAATCCAAGAGCTTCCTATTTTGCCGACCGGACAGTTTCATATACAAATTCTCAAATCTCTTACGATAGCAATACCAAAATTTATAGTGTAGACGAAAACCAAAATGGTGCCACCGATTATTCTTTCTTGAATCCTGATTTTTCATTTGTTCAATTTCGTTCCAATTTGGTTTTAAGATGGGAATACATACCAGGTTCCGAAATCTATTTGGTATGGTCACAAGGAACGAATGGTTCGGGAAATCCTGTAGACGATTTGTTCGTTAATCTAGATGCACAAATTTTAGGGAAACAGCCGCAGAATACATTTATATTAAAAGCAACTTATCGCTTTTTGTTGTGATTTAAAACTTTCGATTATTTATAAATTTTTGGAGTATGCCGATGTTCCAAAATAATATGCTGAAGTAGATAAAAATTAGGTTTACCGTTTGTTTAAAGTGAAAAATCCGCCAAAAGCATTTGTTTTTTGGCGGATTTTATATTGTAAAGGATGATTAATGCGCTTCCAACCAATCTTTCCCTGATCCTAATTCTACATCCAAAGGAACTGCCATTGTGAAAGCATTTTCCATTTCATATTTAATCATCGGTTTGATTTTTTCTAATTCAGAATTATGAACATCAAACACAAGCTCATCATGAACCTGAAGTAACATTTTAGATTTCCAGTTTTCTTCTGTTAGTTTTTTATGAATGTTGATCATGGCAATTTTAATTACATCGGCAGCACTTCCCTGAATTGGTGCGTTAACAGCATTTCGTTCAGCGGCACTT
>DATEOV010000365.1:0-3579 GCA_035273645.1 Flavobacterium sp.
GACCTAGATAAATTAGCATAAATCACACCTAAAATACTGTCATGAACTCGCGTGAAATATTTGCGTTTTGTTTCTGGTAAAAATTGAATATTCTTGAATTTTGGTTTTTCATTCCAGCTATCTCGCCATTTGTTGTTTTGAATGTACATTTCAGCCAAAGAAATTACTTTCCCATTTATAGAAACTGGAGTCATTAAAGTTTGCTCAACCATCGTACGGGATTTGAACAACTCAGTTAAATTTGATCCGGTAAATATGCTACCTCCACCGCCACCTAAATCAATTCCGAAAGAACTTGCTAATGACCCAAACCCTCCAGAACTACCTTTATCATCTTCTAAGGCAAAGCTTAATGTTGCCGTATAAACTGGCTTTTTAATAAAAGAATAGGTAATTCCCAAAGTTGCTCCAATTATTCCTGCCAATACAATGATTTTCCATTGGGTTAGCAAATAAGCATACCAATCCTTAGCTTTTCCAAATAACTCTTTTAAGGATATTTCGTCGTTAGGTATTTGTTCGTTCATTTTATTCGTCATCAGTTTTCGGTTATCCGTTTTCTGTTAATTTTCATCAACCCATATAATTTTATCAAATAGCGACAGTTTTTTTATAAAACTATACTGAGAAGCGCACTCTCTCGATTCTATTTTCTTAAGTCTGGTCTCTACATTCTTGTATTCTATACCCCTCTAAACTCTTTAAACAATTTAAATCCTTAAACTCACAACCGAGAAAACCGAAAACCAATTTACGGTTTAATCGCCGTCACCAAAAGAACTCCTAAACTCACTAATACAGTAGCGATACTCACCCATTGTGCAGCATTCAACTTTTGTGTTTCTGGCTTTTCTGGTACCACAATTTGTGAACCTGGCACTACCTTTGGATTAGACCTAAAAAATAATAAAACTTTATGCGATACTGCGGCTTGTCCGTTGGGGTAGATAATGTAAGCTTTATTTCTCCAACCTTTGGCATCCAAACCACCAACTGCATCCAAATAATAATTAAAACCTTTATTTTTATTATAAGGAATCTCAGAAGTTAAAAGTACATTACCAGCTACTTTAACAGTCTCATTAAAAGGCGAAACATCAATTTCGTCACCCGGTAACAATGTCACATTAGCATTACTATTTTGATTTTTTAACACTTTATTCCAATCTACTGGGATAGTTGCAAATTTTAAATCCTCCTTTAATTTCTTTTCCAATTTGTCTTGAATGCTATCCTTTTTACCCAAATTGAGACTTACATTTTCTATATCTTCTATTTGGTCTTTCTTTATAGGCCTTTTTATTTTTACTCCGTTCAAACTAGCCAATGAAGTAAGTCCACCAGCTCTTTTGACAACATCATAAATCTTCTCTTTTTTACTGGTCAAAACATATTTGCCAGGATAAGCAACCGACCCTGCTATTATAACCATTTCAGGTTTTTCAGTAACCGCCATCCTTCTTATATTGATCACATCGAAAGGTTTTAACTCAAAATTAGTCAGTTGTTCATTCGAATCAGGAGTTATTTCAATATTAAACAATTCTACTTTATTAGGATTTGTTTCGTCAATGTTTTCGGATTTAATCATTCTGGCAATTTCAACACGCTTGGAAGCAGAACCCGTTAACCCGCCTGCTGCAACAATTAAATCATTTAAGGTTAAGTTATCCTGATAATCATATATATTGGGTTTCTTTACTTCACCATCAATCGTCACTTTGTATTCTTCTTTGAAATCCAAGATGGAGTAAACAGTTATTACATCTTCTTTCTTTAAGCCTAAATCTGCTTCAAAATCACCAGACATGGCTTTAGTCAAATCAACATTAACAATCTCGGTCGTTAAATCTTCTTTTAATCGAATGATTCTAGCTCTTTTAAGATAGGCATCTTCTTTTAATCCTTCAGCTTGTCGAATCAAATCAGAAATGCGCATCCCTGTATAAAAAGAATAGGTATCAGGTCTGAACACTGCTCCATTAATAATGATTCGGTTTTCAAATCGATTTAAAATTTTAGAAACACGAAACATGTCGCCATTCAAAGGGATATAGCTACCGTATTGTAATGCTTGTATATCGGCAACCTTAAATTCTTTTCCTGTTTTTTGTAAAACATTTACCGATGCCGTATATGCAAATTCATTGAATCCAGATGCAAAATTCAATAAGTCGGTAAACTTCTCGCCTTTTTTTATTTCAAAAATACCTGGGCGCTTTACCTGCCCATTAACTGTAACTCTATTTGTATAGGCAGGAATACGGATAACATCATTGTCTTTTAGTCCTACATTATCGGATTGATCACCGCTAACCAAAAAACGATAAATATCTATATTTTTATAAACCTTATTATTTCTAATTAACTCAATGTTTCTATAACTTCCATTTTTACTAGGCCCACCACCCATGAAAAGTGCATTATAAACTGTTGCCAACGAAGAAATAGAGTAATTACCGGGTTGTCTGCTCCCTATGATAGTAACTTTAATGGTGCGGATACGACCTAAACTAACTCCAACTTGCGACTGTCCAGAACGAACCGTGCTGTACACTCGGGAAATAGCCCCTTTTATTTTTTGGGTAGCAGCTTCAATAGTCATTCCTGACACCGAAATCTGGCCTACATATTGAATATTGATTTTGCCTTCAACAGAAACGGGAACGTTATCACTAAACTCCTGAACACCACTGACACTGATTTGCAGTTCATCACCTGGGCCCAAAACATAATTAACTGGGGTTGCTAATTTCAAATTGGGTTGAAAATTTAAAGTGGGGTTATCAAACAATTCTGAACCAAAAACAAGAGAATTCAAACTATCCTTAACTTTATTATTTTCAATTTTTTCTTGCTTCCGAACATCATCCTCATCACCTTCTAAAGTTGTTTTTTTATCTACTGTAATTTTAGATGTTTCAAGAAGTGCCAAACGTTTTTTTAATTTAGCAAATTCTGTTGCACTCATACCTTTAGACAATGCCATAGACTCCGCTTGGTCAATGGTCATTTTATTACTTTGCAACTGTGCTTTTATTTTAGAAACATCTCCGTCAGATAAATAATCTACTCTTACACTACTTAAATCATTTCCTTTTAAAATATCTTGTGCTATCATAGAAGAACTCTGAAAAAGAGCAACTAAAAGGACAATTGTAGTAATTATTTTTTTCATATGTAGATATTATTTTGGATATTATAGTTTTAAATTCAATTTAAACTAACTATTCACTCTCTATTTCTAAATTTTAGGTATTTTCTTATTTAGCTTATAAAAAGTAGTAAATTTACACGGCTTCGCCCCAGTGAGTCCCACTATGGCTCACTGAATTCTAAGAATTTGCAAATTTATACTAAAAAAAGGATTTTCCTTTCTTTTTACAACACAGTTTTCTTGTTTTTATAGTAAAGCTAAAATTAAAATTATAGCCCATAAAAACCCTATAGATCAATACATTAAAATTTAAAAACCCTACTCATAGCTTCTCTTGCTAATAAAAATAATCATTTTATTTTCTTTTCGACTCTAAGAATACACCCTAAAGATTCTAAAACAAGTACATAATGATTGTGTTT
>DATEOV010000366.1:0-6854 GCA_035273645.1 Flavobacterium sp.
ATAATTATTTTTTTCCAAAAACGATAACAATTGTTCTAATACATTTACTGTTTGAATCGATGTATCGTGCAAAAGTACGATTCCTCCAGGTTTAATTCTTTTTATAATTCTATTCAAAAGAAAATTTTTATTTTTAATAGCACCATCCAAAGAACGAATATTCAAACCAATCGTTTTGTGTTTCGTTACTGTCAATGCTTTTCGAATAGAAGGATTTGTAACCCCATAAGGAGGCCTAAACAAGCTTGTCTTTTTCCCTAAAACAGATTCAATCAAAGCATCTGTTTGTTTGATTTCGGCAATCACTTGTTCTTTTCTGTAAAAATCAAAAAAAGGTGCATGACTATAAGTATGATTCCCAACAGTATGTCCGTATTCAATTACTTTTCTTAAAATATCGGGATGCGCTTCTATGTTTTTGCCAATGCAGAAAAAAGTGGCTTTGGTATTGTGTTTTTTCAAAACATCCAAAACTAAAAGCGTCATTTCATGTGGGCCATCATCAAATGTTATGGCTATTTTTTTTTCGTTTTCCAATGGATTACTACAATACGTTTTGACATGATAATTTGATGCAATAAACGTAGAGCCCCAAAATACAATCAAAAACCAAAGAAAACCAGCAAACACAAAATACTTGATTTCTATTACAGTAGAAAAGCTTAAAAAAGCCATCAGTACTAGAACTAAAATAAAAAAAACTGTTACGATTTTATGTTTCAACAGCTCGAAATTAAAGTGAAACTATGATCAATTCCATTGCGTTGATTGTACAATAGAATAGTTTTATAGGATTGTTTATCCCGCTTATTTAACTTTACAATATCAGGAATATTTTGAGTTTGGATAATTTTGGTTCCAACCCATAATCCAAATGCCGAAGCAGTATCATACTCACCACTCAAATGCTTGTAATAAACTTGTGGTGTGTTGGAAAAAGTAACATTAGACAGATTTTTATAATATAAATCAGAATCAATATCACCATTAAAACCCAGCAAAACTGAATCGATATCAGTTATTTCTAAACCATTGGAAGCAAGAAAAGAAATAATTTTATTTTCAATTTCATTTACCTCTAACTTATTGCAGATTTCAATATCCAAAATTTCTGCAATTGTACTCTCTTTTATTTCATTTTCTAAAACAAAAAAAGTGGCCCCTTCACCAAAAATAACTCCTTTTGTTGTTGATTCTAAAACCGAATACGGACCTTCATTCTCTTTCTTTATAAACCCAGCCAATCTGAATAATGACATGGTATAATCAGCAGTTTCGTCAATTCCTCCAACCAATATACTTGCAGCAGCATCTTCTTCAATCATCATTTTCGCATCAAAAAGTGCCGATTCAAAAGAAACCGAACCATTTACATAGGTCAAATTATACGCTTTACATTGCATACCTAAAGCAATTTGTCCACCGACAGTATTGTGTGTTGATTGGATAAACGAAGTTGGAGTCAAAAACTGTTCATCATTATCCAAAATGGCTTTTAAAAACTTTTCAGAGTCTTCAATACATCCCATTCCCGTTCCCGTAATAATTGCATCAACAGTTTCCAAATTTGCTTCTTTAAGAGCAAGAGCAGAAGCTACAATTCCATTTTTTACTCCTTTTGCCATTCTTCGAATAGCTACAGGGGATATAAAATCTTTATAAACGGGAGTTTTTAATGACAGAATAATATCATTTTCGTTTAATTCTGCTTCTTCCAAAAAAACAGTATCGAACGTTTTTTGTGCCGAAATACAACCTAATCCATTGATATATGTCTTTTTCATAAGTTGTTATTATTCGCTTTAGAAAATATAAGAGTTGAACAATTCCCTCCAAATCCAAAAGAATTAGAAAGTACGTGTTCTATGTTTTTATGTTTTAAAGTCGTTTGAGGCGTCAAATTAAATTCTTCCATTGGCGTTTTAAAATTCAGATTTGGGAAAACCACATTATTCTGAATGGCCAATACACTGTAAACGGCTTCGATAGCTGCTGCTGCTGCCAAAGTATGCCCAGTAAATGGCTTGGTTGAACTAAAATCGGGCGCTTTACTTTCGCCAAACAATCGGGCTATTGCTCTACCTTCGGACAAATCATTATTGGGAGTTGCAGTGCCGTGAACATTGATATAATCAATTTGTTCTGGTTGTAATTGTGCTATTTTAAAAGCTTTTTCCATAGCCAAGAAAGCACCATCACCATTTTCTGAAGAAGCGGTTTGATGAAAAGCATCGTTAGCATTTCCATAACCAGAAACTCGCGCCAATACCTTTTTATTTTCTTTTTGAACCAATTCCTCAGATTCCAAAACCAAATAAGCAGCTGCCTCACCAAGATTCAGTCCGTTTCTTTCGTTATCAAATGGTTTATTGTAGCCATCAGACAAAATCATAAGCGTTTTAAAACCATTAATAGTAAATTTAGACAAAGCATCCGTTCCTCCTACAATAACACGATCCAATTTACCTGATTTTATTAATCGAGCACCCAACATAATAGCATTTGCCGCAGAAGAACAGGCTGTACTAATCGTAGTCACTATACCTTTCAATCCCAATTCACTTGCTATTTTTTCAGTATTATCACCCGCATTATGACTGCTAATGTATTTTACAACTTCGGGATTATCAAAATACTCGTGGTAATAGCGTTCCGTCATATCCATTCCGCCCACACTTGTAGCCGAAATTAATCCCGTTCTGTATTCATTAATGGAAGTTATTCCAGCATTTTCAACAGCTTGTTTGGCTGCAATAGTACCAAGCATAGCCGTTCTGGAAAAATTATTGCCTTTCCCTAATTGCAATTCTTCTACTAACTCTTGATTGGTTTTCTTTATTTCTCCAACCTTTATTACATCAACATGTACCGTCGTTATATTTTCGATAGTAGAAATTCCTGCTTGACTATTCAACAATGCATTGTAATTCTCCTCAACCGAATTACCGATTGAAGAAATAATACCCATTCCTGTTATGGCGATACCTTTATGCATTTTAGATTTGAGATTACTTAAGCAATTAGACTTTAATTAATTATTTAGACTACCCACATTTTAGAAATTTTAATATCTAAAATCTAAGAAGACTAATAAATCTAAAAAATTATTTAACTCTGTTTACATCTATATAAGCTGCCATAGTTTCAATAGATTTAAAAATAGTTTTTCCCTCTTTTGGATCAACCAATTTAATTCCATAATCTTTATCTAGCATTACAATAAGTTCCAATGCATCAATAGAATCAAGTCCCAATCCATCCCCAAATAAGGCATCATCATCATTTATATCTGCTACTGCAATATCTTCTAGGTTTAAAACTTCAATGATCTTACTTTTTAATTCTTGCTTTAATGCTTCCATAATTATTTATTGTATAGTTTTTTTAATAGTTCTTGTTCGTGCACTAATTCGCCTTTCTTATCTACTAAATATAGAAAAGCTTTGTAATCTTCATTAAAATATTCAACCCAGCCACATAATACTTTATCCGCCTTTTGGTTTTCTAAAAGTATGTTACTGTATTTCGCCATAAATTCAGGGTTGTAATCCACAAATATAAAGAAAGAATTTTCGCTTTTCAATTGATGTTTGATACTAATTTCTCCTAAACATATATTAGGCAGCGTATAAACAAAAACCGCTGGACTTGGATAATAATTTTCTGGATCAGAAATTGAATTATGATATTTCACATCCGTATCCAAACTTGATGATTTATTGGCAAATACCAATGCCGTATTATTTTCTGTTGAAGCATCATTTTCTGTTCTCAAAAGTAATTCTGCCCCCAAAAAAGCCAATTTACTCAGATTATCCATTTTAAAAAACTTAGGATAATTCATATCAAAATATTGATACGTTTTCTTTGAAAAATCAGAAAATGCAGTTGGTTCAATACTAAAAACAACTTCTCCATTCAGTAAAACCTGATTATTCTGAATCGTACAAAAGGATTTTAAATAGGTCTTATTTGCTTTCATTAGTTTACTTTTTCGAATACAACTGCTGTATTACAACCACCAAATCCTGATGCAGTTTTTAGAAAAAAGCGAATATTTTTATCTTCATTTTTCTCAATAACATTAATTGGCTGACTCACTCCTATGGCATCAAAACCTAATGATACAAACAATTTATTTTCTTGCGCTGATTGAATTCCAATTACAGTCTCCAACAATCCTGAAGCTCCCAGTGTATGGCCGTAAAATCCTTTAAGACTGTTCAGCGGAACATTTTCAAGTTCTAATCTATTCAAAGCTATAGCCTCCATTTCATCATTAAAAGGAGTTGCGGTACCGTGCGCCGAAATATAATCTATTTGATCGCTGTTAATTCTGGCTTCCGCCAAAGCACTTTGAATGCTTCTATAAAGCCCTTCTCCTGTTCTTGATGGTCCAGAAATATGATTTGCATCATTGATTGAGCCATCTCCTAAAATCTTTATTTTTACATTATTTTTACTCGAAGATACCAAAACTGCTGCAGCTGCTTCTCCCAATGTTACTCCAGCTCTATTTATTGAATACGGTTTGCATGGCAAATCACTCATCGCCTGAAACGAATTGAATCCTGACAAAACAAACTTCGAAACTTCATCACCAGCCACAACAAATATGTTGTCATACATCTCCACCTGAATCAATCTTTTAGCAACCGAAACCGCTAATATTCCCGAAACACAAGCATTTGAAACTACAATAGGTTCGGTTTTAAATTCGAAAAAATCAGCTACTGTTTTGGCTAATTGATCCAAATAAGCGGGTTCAATATTATTATTTTCTAATGCAGAAATATTTCCTTTTGTGGTCGAAAGTATAAAAGCTGTTCGCTCATTTAAAACTACTTTAGCTTTTTTGATAATTGGTTCCAAAGCCAAAATCATCATTTTCTCCAATCTGGAATAGTTCTTAGCCGAAGTCACTTTGGCGAAAGCCAAATCCAAATCGGCATCATTAATTATAGAAGCATAAAAAGGCGTATTAAACAACTTAGGCTTATTATGCAATTGAATACCTGAAACTTCATTACCAATATTTTTTATATTGGTAGCCACATCAAACCCAATGGGTGTAATGCAATTCGTTTCGGTTATGTAAACTTCTTTTATCATTCTATTTTATCAAACCCACTTTTTTCTTCCACTCTTCAAAAAACGGAGGATTTGTCAACATTAATTCGCCTTGATTGTCTAAAAAAACCTGAACCGTTTCTCCAGTACAAGCAATTTCATTTTTTGCATCAAAAATTTTAAATCTAAAAATCATTTTTGCTGCTGGCGAATCTACTATAGTCGTTTCTATACGAATCACATCTCCATAACGCAACGACAATTTATGTTCACAACTCGATTTTACAATAGGAGTCGTAAACCCGCTATCAGCAATATCCAAATAGGAAATCCCATGATGACGGCCAAAAGCTTCTCTTCCATCTTCAAAATAGGTAATATAGATGCCATGCCACACTATTCCTAGCGGGTCAGTTTCGTTAAATCGTACTCGAATCTCTTCTGAAACGGTCAATTCGGTTGCCTCTTTATACAGCTCTTTTCTTCTTATCATACAGCAATGCTAATGTTGTGGTAACTACGAAAAATAATAATAATAAAAATAATTCTGGAACCAAATCCCAAAGTGATGCGTTTCGCAAAAGTACATCATAAAATGCTTCAAGTCCCCAGTTCATCGGTGAGGATTGTGCAATCATTTGCATTATTTTGGGCATAGCAAATACAGGAACCCAAACTCCGCCAATTGCCGCCAAAATAATCACGGAAGTAGCACCAAAAGGAGCCGATTGTTCTTGCGTTTTGGCAATTGTTCCCAATAAAATTCCAAAACCTATCGCCGCTAAACCTGAAAACAAAGCAACAACACTCATCAAAATAAGATTTCCTTCCACGTTAAGCGGCGGTAATCCTAAATGTGGAAATAAAAATATGGCAACGGCAACCATCATATAAAATTGAATCAAACAGATGATTAAATACATAACTGTTTTACCTGCCAAAACAATATGATTGGGAACTGGATTTGTTCGTAATCGAATAAAAGTTCCTTGTGTCTTTTCCTTTACCATGTTTATAGACAAAGGAATTACGATGAAAAATATAGCAAAAAGCGTCCAAGCGGGAACATTATGCTGAACCGAATTTGGAGTAATATCTTTATTATTGATTTTAGGGACAATCTCTTTGAAGGTAATAAAACTTTTTTGCTCAAATTTGGCATCATCTTCTCCTAATTGCTCTTGAAAAGTAGTGTAAATTGATTTGGTCTCTATTTGAGAAATCATTTTGTCAATCCCATTCATTACACCACTTTTAAAACTCAACTGTACAGCAGGATCAAAATAAAGCTTAACTTCTTTTTCATTAACCAATTTACCCTTTGATTTTGTTGCCAAAGAATCAGCAAAGCCCAAACTACTGACAATTTTTTGGACATTCTGATCAATCTTAGCTTGCAAATCTGTACTTAAATGAGGTGGTATAACAATAGCCAACTGGTATTTCCCTTTAAAAACTGCTTCTTTGGCGACAGCCTCCGTAATTGGTCTATTATCTATAGTGGTAACAACACTAAAAGCATTGCTTTTTTGTAAATTATCAAAAATCGTTTTTGAGACATTTCCTTTGTCATAATCAACCAAAAGAATTGGAATTTTGGTATCATTAACCATTTTAAAAGTACTATCTTGAATGAGCGTAACAGTTATAATTAATACCAATGGCATCAAAAAAAGAGTCACTACCCCACCCATATCTCGTTTCAGCAACAAGAATTCTTTATAAACTGACATCCATAGTTTATATAACATCTCTCAATTCTTTTCCGGTTAATGAAATAAAAA
>DATEOV010000367.1:0-5124 GCA_035273645.1 Flavobacterium sp.
TACAATCGGTGTAGGTGGTGGCGCAGCTGCTCAAAGAAATAAAAGGCATTAAATATGAGAGATAATTTTAAAATATCAGATAAAGAACTTCTGACCACAAGGAATAATATTTTCAAAGATTATGGTATTCCTGAACTTGAAAAGAATGGATATGTCAAATCACCATTTAAAACATCTTGGTTTGGTGAATACGATTCCAATATAAGAGGATATTCTTATGAATTATGTAAACTGACAGATCAAAATCATTTGCATGTTATTACTGTTAGTGTTGTTAAGGGAGACAAACGGATAAAAATATATTTAAATATTTTTGAACTTCATGAAAAGTTAAATTTAGTTACAGAATTAAAAAATTGTGATGGAATAAATTTTCATCTACCACCTAATGACTCAACTAAAATGCGATTAAGAAGTGATGATTACAAAGGTCCTCCTTTATTTTACATGCTTTTTTTGCCAGAATATAAAATTGGAAAATATAAAACACAAAGAGGTTTTGACAAAGAGGTAAATAAATTAAGGGAGTTGGTGAAAAAAGACATGATTAACATTGACTCTTTTGTAAAAAGGTGGTACGAACTACATATGCCCAATGTAACAGACTGGGAAGGCAATATAATCCGACTTCCTTGATGCGTTCCCACTCCAGTTCTACGAAGTGTTCATATAAAAAAATTAAACATGCTGTACAAAGTCTCCCCGCTCGAGAACACAATAAGATTAAATAAATACAAGCCCCGAAATTTGGGGCTTTGTTATTTTACATCGTACAGTAAACCTGAAAGAGTGTCTTTATATTTTTTTGGAAACAAAAGCATCAAGAAAAAAGCCTGTAAATCCTTAGATTTACAGGCTTTTGATTTCATTTGAAAATGAATTTGTGGAATCGCCGGGAATCGAACCTAAATTCGGAAACCCGCACTATTGCCTATATTTTTACTTTGTAAAATTGGGTGTGCCACGATTTTGCCATAAGTTTAAAAAGACCTTAAAATTTTTGCTATTTTAAACTTTCCTGCATGAAACTGATTGACTATAAAAGAACGACATAATTCAATGATTACTACAAAAGTAAACATTTTTTGGAACTATAAACTTATTGGCAAGTGATTAGTGCACTCAAATCATATTTGCTGCTTCTACTTGTAGTGTTCAAAGTGTTGTGCATACCGCCGAACAAATTCTGAATATAGGTTCTCAGACGGTATAGTTGCACAATATTCTATGATTTATGCTATAAAAATTTTGATTACATGTCAATTAAGAAAAAGCCTTACGATTTGTAAGGCTTTATTGTTATTTCCACTTCACTTCTATATCCTGGATGGTAAGATGGGCGGTAATTGATATATCCCATTTGCTGTAACTCCTTAAAGTATTTATGGTAGGTTGGTAGTGTACTGATATGTGAAAGTGACATTATTTTGCTGCGGCTTACTTTAATTATCTTCGTGTGTCCTTGTCTATATCCGAGGCAAAGAATAGCACTTAAAAGAGCGAAATGCCAAACATTAAGCCTGGAATCCTCCTCTAAAATGGAAAGGTATCTTGAAAGTTTTTGCAGTCTCATATTACTTTTCATTATTGAACAGATTCATTAAATCTGATTTGCTATAATAATAAGATCCTAAAACTTTTTTGAAGCGCACTTTTCCCGTTATCCGGAGATTCTGTAACGATGCAGCAGACATATCCATTAGTTTCCTGACAACACGGCTTTTAAGCCATTCTGGATTTAAGCCACCTTCTTCTTTATTCTTGTTGTTTTCTATAATTTGTTTGAACTGCTCCACTAGCAATAGGCCAAATTGTCTTAAATCATCTTTAGTTAAATTATCGTTCATCTTCGCGCCTCCTATTCTTTATTATTAAGTAGTGAGCAAAGCTATGGCGCAATCTTTTTTGATGCTTAAAAGTGGTGTTTTGGGGCGTTGTTAGGCATTCAAAGTCCGTGCGCAACACTTTAAAATGCTAAATAATTTCTGCCTTTTCAGTATGAATCAAGAGTTAATAAATCGATTCTTTGAAAAAAATTCTGCGATTTTATAACTGACAAAACCACATATTTCCAAAAAGATACTATTTGGGGCAGCTCAATGAGGCGTTTTTTCATTTGTTCGGTCAAGTAGCCCAACTTAACAAATGTCGAACTATTTTATCGAATTTTTAGTATTAGATTTTTAAAGTGAAATTAATCCATTTCATAAATAGTCGATATTTCTAAAAATATGAAGAAATACCCAAACTCATTCCGTCTGTTATAGCAGGTGGATTCCCAAAAATATCCCGTTGTTTTTGATAACGGTAATTAAATCGGATAACCGTTTGGGATGTAGGCCTAAAACTAATTGCCGGCATTACACTCCAGAGATCTTCTCCTATATTTCCGCCAGTTTCATTAAAAGTTCCAACATTCCAATCCACATATTCTAACCGGCAAGCTACATTCAAAACAGCATTTTCCCAACCTAAAATGGTTCTTTTCAAAACAGGCTGAACAATATCCATAAATCCACCATACTGTCTGTTTCCAAATTGCTGTGAATAAGTTGCCGGAACATCAACTTTAATCCAGGCAAATTCTGTAGTAATAAATGTTTTCGTTTTTGGAATAGTAGTATTGAAATCCAATGCAAAAACAGAAACACGCCTTTTCTCATCAATCACAATTCCATCCTCTTGAAATTTATTATAGATTCCTTTCATATAGGATATTCCTAGTTCCCCTATTTTATTGTTTCTGATAGCTAACTTCCCAGTAAATAAAGGCTCTCCACTATTTATTTCTTCGAATCGTTCAGGATTATTTTTTGCTTCAGGCAAAAATGTTTTATTTTCAGTATTCTCAATTATAGAGTCGTCAAAGTTTCCAGATAAATAAACCTCATAACCAAACATCCAATTTTCAGTATATTTTTTTCCAAAAAAACCAGCTCCGGCATTACTAAATGTTCCGGGTAACATTTGGGTTGCTGATATTGGTCTATCTGTAAATTCCCATTTTGGTCCGTCGTGGTTTTGATTAAAAGAACCTATTGGATTTAAAATTATTCCGGCTCTTAAATTAACCAATGGATGAAACTCAACATCCAGAGATGCAAATTCTATAGCAATTTCTTTTCCTCCATCCTCAAATTCGATTTCACTTAAAAATTTTACTCGCTTGCTAATGGCTGATGACATAAAAATAGACAATCTTCTCGCTTGAAATTGATGCCCCTCTGAAGCACCATCTGTTGTCATTTTTTGCCAATTCATTTCAACATAACCACCGATAGATATTGGTGTTTTATTAATGTTCAATGCAGGTCTATTGTATAAAGCATCCATATTCAGGATATTTTTTACGGTATCTTTGGGAACTCTTTTCAGTAAACTTGGGTCAATTTGAGCAAAAGAAGTTATACTATACAGAAATATAAAAAGGAATATATAAATAGGTTTTAATCTCATTTCAGGGAAATTTTTAGAATGTTGTTTTCAATTATTATTGGAAATTTTCTCAAGTCATTATCTGCAGGTCCGCTTACTAAAACACCTTTATTACTAAATTCACTTCCGTGAGCAGAACATTGAAGCTTATCTCCAAAAACTTGTAATTCTGCTCCTTGATGCGTACACACCATTAACATAGCTGTATAGTCAGTAGCATTGAATCGATAAATACAAATAGGCGATTTTAATAGATCATTTTGAATAATGATGTATTTCTTATAGGTTGTTTCTCTGTCTTTTTTTATTTCAAAATCTGAAAGCGGAACTAAAATATCTGATCCCTTAATTTCTTTTGAAAGAATTAGAGAAGGACTGCAGCTTTGTAATAATGTCACTCCGGTAATTCCTGCTAAACAGCCAAAACCACACGCTTTTAAAAATTGTTTTCTGTTCATAATTACAATGATTTTATAAATTTTAATACTGCGTTTTTATCTGATTGCGAAAGATTTTGAAACGCATTTTTACTGTTGCCTGCTTCCCCTCCGTGCATAATTATTGCTTCTTCGATACTTCTTGCTCTTCCATCGTGCATCAGAAAATAATTGCCACCTTGGGAGTTTTCAGAAAGACCAATTCCCCAAAGCGCAGGTGTTTTCCATTCAAAGGTTTTGGCACTTCCTTCGGTATAACCATCATCCAAACCTGCTCCCATATCGTGTAAAAGCAAATCAGTGTACGGTGAAAATGTTTTAAAAGAAAGCGGGCTAATAGGCGAATATCCTGTGGTCAATTCGGATTTATGACAACCTGTACAATTAATTTGTTTAAAAAGTTGCTTCCCTTTATTTACTTCATTATCATTTTGATTCCTTTGAATAGGTGCTTTTAAGACATTCAAATAAAAAACTACATCATTTACTTTATTGGTGGCCACTTCCGGGTCAATTTCTAAATTGGAATAATGGTCTATTGGACTGAAAAAGGACGTTATCCCCATATCTTGGTTGTAGGCATTAACGGATTGATGTAATAAATCAAAAGCAGATGATTTTTTCCCAAATCGTCCGATATGTTTTCCATTTTGAGTAATAGAGTTAGAAGAAGGTATTGAATAACTAGGAATTTTAATCCAATTTACCGTTCCTGAAATCCCATCTCCATCGTTGTCATTTGGATCTGCCATCGCTAACAAATCGGCATCAGAAACATATTGTAAAAAACCTAAGCCTGAAAACGCAGGAGGAGTAAATTTAGAAAACGTTGCTCCAACAGGGATTCGCTCTGGCAAGAAACCAGGTAACGCTCTATTTTGCAATTGTGGTCCACCTTGATTTAAAAATTGATTTCCAGTTTCATCAACCTGACCAAAACGTGTCAATGTTGTAAACAAATGTCCCTTACCGTCCCCAGCGTGACAATTGATACAACTGGTTCCAACAAAAGTTGAACCCAACCCTGTTTCTCTGGTAAAAACCTCATTTACTGCTGCATCACCTCGCAAAAATTGAGATAATTGTGAACTGGAAAGCCCATCAATTGTTCCGTCTAATAACTCGTCATCAGCAGGAATATCTACATAACTTGTCTCGCAGGATATTAAACCTATCAATAACAACACAAGAATAAGTATGTGTGAAATTTTATTTTTCATTGTTCTAAATTTTATTTTTAGACAAAACTAAA
>DATEOV010000368.1:0-2045 GCA_035273645.1 Flavobacterium sp.
TTTTAAAATATGGCGAAAGTAAAATATTATTACGATTCCGTAAATCTGGCATATCGCAAAATAAAAATCAGAAAGAGGAGAAAAGTTGGCTTTGCCGTTCTGTTTTTATTAGCCTCGGCATTGTTTGGATTTTTGACCTTCATAATACTATTGAACACCCCTTATTTTGACACCCCAAAAGACCGTTTGCAAGCGCGGGAAATTGAAAATTTAAAATTGAATTACGCCATTTTAAACAAAAAAATGGACGAAGTAGATGATGTAATAGAAGATATTGAAGATCGGGACAATAATTTATACCGCGTTTATTTCAACACAGCCGCTATTCCGGAAGAAGAACGAAAAGCAGGCTATTCCAAAATAAACCGTTATGCTGCTCTGCAAGGCTATAACAATTCAAAATTAGTAACCAGCACAACCGAAAGAATAGATGCTTTGAGTAAAGAATTAGCAATCCAGTCCAAATCATTGGATGAAATTATAAAATTAGCCAAAGCAAAGGACAAGCTGCTATCAGCAATTCCGGCGATACAGCCCGTAAAAAATGAAAATTTAAAACATATGGCATCAGGTTTCGGTTATCGATCAGATCCGTTTACTAAAGCCAGGAAAATGCACGAGGGTATGGATTTTACAGCCAAAACGGGAACCCCAATTTTCGCCACAGGTGATGGAGTTGTAGCAAGAGCTGACAATACCGCTTCTGGTTTTGGGAACCACGTCGTAATCAGACATGGCTATGGATATGAAACGTTATACGCTCACTTAAGCAAATACAATTGCAGACCCGGCAAGTCGGTAAAACGAGGAGATATTATAGGATATGTAGGCAGCACAGGACGTTCCGAAGCGCCACACTTGCATTACGAAGTACACAAAAACGGAAAAGTAGTGAACCCGTTAAATTTTTATTATGGCAATATTTCGGCAGTCGAATACGTTGCTATTTCGAAAATAGCTAACCAAGAAAATCAATCTTTGGATTAGAAATTTAGAAGAAAGAATATAAACTAGAAGTAAAAGTAAAAGCGATTAGTTAAGTAGCAGATAGCTAACAACTAAAAACCGACAACTAAAAACTAAAAAAGAACATGCATATTGAACTTTCAAAAGACAAAAGATACTATAGCATAGGCGAAGTCGCCAAAGCATTTGATGTAAACGCTTCCCTGATTCGTTTTTGGGACAGTGAATTTGACATTCTGAAACCAAAGAAAAACGCCAAAGGAAACAGAATGTTCACCCCGGAAGACATCAAGAACCTACAACTTATTTATCATTTGGTCAAAGAAAGAGGCTTCACTTTAGAAGGTGCCAAAATCCATTTGAAAGAAGGCCAAAAGAAAACAATGGATAAATTTGAAATTATCAGTAAATTAGAAACCATAAAAATGCAATTAATCAACATTAAAAACGAATTACAATAACAATACATTAAAACAACAAACAAACTCTAAATTAAACAAACATGAAAAGATTTTTGCCTTGGATTATAGTAGCAGTAGTAATCATTGGAATTTACAGCTGGGTTAAAGGAATTAACAATACAGCAGTTACTCTTGGCCAAACCGTTGAGCAATCATGGGGAGATGTGCAAACAGCTTACCAAAGAAGAAATGACCTTATCGGAAACCTAGTAAACACAGTTAAAGGAGCAGCAGATTTTGAAAAAAGCACTTTAACAGCCGTAATCGAAGCACGTGCTAAAGCAACAGCAGTAACTATTGATCCTAGTAACATCACTCCGGAACAATTGACTGCATTCAATTCAGCTCAAAGTGGAGTAAGCAGCTCTTTGTCTAAATTATTAGTCTCTGTAGAACGTTATCCTGATTTGAAAGCCAATGCTAATTTCTTAAAATTACAAGACGAATTGGCAAGTACTGAGAATCAAATCTTGACTGCAAGAACTCGTTTTAACGAAGCGGTTATGCCATATAATACACATATCAAAACGTTCCCTAACTCTATGTTTGCAGGAATGTTTGGTTTCAAAGAAAAAGCATATTTCCAAGCAGTAACTGGTGCAGAAAAACCCGTTGAAG
>DATEOV010000369.1:0-2987 GCA_035273645.1 Flavobacterium sp.
AACTAAAAACAAATTAACTATGAAAAAACATCGTATTATACTGCTATATATAGGTTTAATCCTTTTTTCATCCTTAAGCCTAACAGCTCAAGATAAGAAGACATTAGTATTAAAAAACACCGATAAAAAATGGTGGAAAGAAGCTGTAGTGTATCAAATTTATCCACGTAGCTTTAAGGACAGTGATGGTGATGGAGTTGGTGATTTGAAAGGTATTATTTCCAAACTAGATTATGTAAAAAGTCTTGGAATTGATGCCGTTTGGCTCAATCCTATTTATGCTTCTCCAAATGATGATAACGGTTATGACATTAGTGATTACAGAGCCATCATGAAAGACTTTGGAACCATGGAAGATTTTGATCTTTTATTGAAAGAAATGCACAAACGCAACATAAAACTAATCATGGATTTAGTAGTGAACCATAGTAGTGACGAGCATGAATGGTTTAAACAATCGAGAAGTTCCAGAGACAATAAGTACAGAGATTATTATCATTGGTGGCCAGCCGAAAAAGGAAAACCACCCTACAGATGGAGCTTTTTTGATGTAAATAGTGAAGCTTGGAAATATGATGCCCAAACAAATTCCTATTACCTTCATTATTTTTCACAAAAACAGCCTGACCTCAACTGGGAAAATCCAAAAGTCCGAGAAGAAGTTTATGATATGATGCGTTTTTGGCTTGACAAAGGTATTGATGGATTCCGAATGGATGCCTTTCAGTTTGCTTCCAAAGACACTACTTGGCCAGAACTACCAAAAGGATATGAAAAAAATATTATCAAATATTACGGAGTTGGACCTCATTTACATGATTATTTGCAAGAAATGAACAAAGAAGTTTTTAGTAAATACGACATTATGACTGTTGCCGAAGGTGCCGGAAGCTCCCCTCAGGACGCAATGCTTTTTGTTGACCCTGACAGAAAAGAATTAAACATGGCCTATCATTTTGAAAGTGTAGATATTGGAAAACATATAAATGATTTTGGATTAGTCAAATACAAAGCCATTTTTTCTCGTTATGATCAAGAATTCAAAGACAAAGGTTGGCTCGCTATTTTTCTTGCCAATCATGATCAACCGAGAATGGTGAGTAAATTTGGCAATGATTCCCCCGAATTTAGAGCAATTTCATCCAAAATGCTTTCCACTTTTATAATGACAATGAGAGGAACTCCCTATTATTATTATGGAGATGAATTAGGAATGGATAATATCCGTTTTGACAATATTGATGACTATCGTGACCTTGACACTCGTAATAAATATATTGCCTTAAAAAATAAAGGTGGTGATTTACAAGCTTTTTTAAAAGAGCAAAAACAAACGTCCAGAGAAAATGGAAGAACCCCTTTTCAATGGGATGCAAAACAAAATGCAGGTTTTACCACTGGGACACCTTGGCTTAAAGTCAATCCAAATTATACTATTGTAAATGCAGCTCAACAAGAAAAAGATCCTAATTCTATATTGAATTATTTTAAAAAATTAGTCCAATTACGTAAAAATGAACCCACATTGGTTTATGGTAAATTTGAATTGGTTGACGAAAACAATCCAGCTATCTTTGCCTACACTAGAGAATTGAATGGCAAAAAATTGTTAATCCTTTTAAATTTTACTTCCAAAAACGCTTCCGCAAAAACAGGAATCAATCTCAAGACAGCTAAAGTGATAATGAACAATTACACTACACAATCAGCATCTGAAGAATTGCGCCCATACGAAGCCATAATTTATCAGTTATAAAACAATAATTATTAAATCCATTTATTTTGAATACCCCATCAAACCCCGATAAATCAACTGCCATAGTTTCAAAAATTGATAAAAAATGGTGGAAAGAAGCCGTAATCTATCAAATATACCCTCGAAGTTTCAAAGACAGTAATGGCGATGGTATAGGAGACTTAAAAGGTATTATTTCAAAATTGGATTACCTCAAAAGTTTAGGGATTGATGCCATTTGGATTAATCCCATTTATGAATCTCCCAATGATGACAATGGATATGATGTGAGTGATTATTGTTCCATTCTAGCTGATTTCGGCACTATGGAAGATTTTGATTTACTGATGAAAGGGTTGCAGGAAAGAGGAATCAAACTCATCATGGATCTAGTGTTTAATCACAGTAGCGACGAACATTTTTGGTTCCAAGAAAGTCGAAAATCAAGAACAAATGAATACCGAGATTATTATTATTGGTGGCCTGCCGAAAAAGGAATTCCACCTTACCGTTGGAGTTGGTTTGACGTAAACAGCAATGCCTGGAAATATGACGAAACTACCGATGCTTATTACTTGCATTACTTTTCAAAAAAGCAACCCGACCTCAATTGGAATAATCCCAAAGTACGCCAGGAATTATATCAAGTAATGCGTTTTTGGTTAGACAAAGGTATCGATGGATTCAGGATGGATGCTTTTCAGTTTATTTCGAAAGATGATTCTTTTCCTGAATTGCCACCTGAAATTTTGGGTAACATTCCCGAAATCATGAAATTTTATGGAAGAGGCCCACATTTACACGAATACATTCAAGAAATGAATCGCGAAGTTTTGAGTCAATACGAAGTTATGACTGTGTCTGAAGGTGCTGGTGCATCTCCAGAAGAAGCAATGCTTTTTGTAGACCCGGATCGAAATGAATTGAGTATGGCTTATCATCTTGAAGGTGTTGAAATAGGCAAACATCTTGACGAATACGGCTTTATAAACTACAAAAAATTATATTCCAGATGGGATGAAGGATTCAAAGAAAAAGGATGGCTTTCTATTTTCTTAGCCAATCACGACCAACCCAGAATGGTTAGTAAATTTGGAAATGACGCTCCCGAATTCAGAGAAATGTGTTCCAAAATGCTCTCCACATTTGTCATTACGATGAGAGGGACACCTTATTATTTTCAAGGAGATGAATTAGGAATGATTAATATTCGTTTTGACAACATTGATGATTATAATGATATCGACACCAA
>DATEOV010000370.1:0-9663 GCA_035273645.1 Flavobacterium sp.
ATTATCTGTTTTCAATTCGTTAAACGGAATACTATATTCAGACATTTCCATTCAAAAATTAATAGAAGAAGAATACCAATACGATTCCATTGAAGCTACAACAGAATCCAAACGAAACCTTCGCACCTTTTCATCTGGAGAACGAAAAAAGGAATTCTTAAAATATTGTCTAAAAAAAAATCCTGACTATATCATTTTGGATAATCCTATGGATCATTTGGATTATACTTCCCGAATTGAATTAACCTTTGCAATTGAGGCTATTTTGAGTTCCGTACGTATTATCCAATTGGTCAATCGAACCGTTGATTTACTTCCTTTTATTGCTAACAAAGTACGAATAGAAAACAATTCATTTGAGTTGAAATCCATAAACGGAATCGAAAATAATTCATTTGAAAACGGCAGCCATAAAATACCAATTCACAAAGAAATTTTCAATGACCGAGTTCTTGTCAAAATGAATTCAATATCCGTTTCCTATGATGAAAGACCAATTATCGATTCTCTTTCCTGGACTATAAAGCAAGGAGATTTTTGGCATCTTATTGGGCCTAACGGTTCAGGAAAAAGTACTTTATTATCCCTAATTTCAGGTGATAATCCTAAAGGTTACGGACAGGATGTGGAACTCTTTGGCAGAAAAAAAGGAAGTGGTGAAAGTGTTTGGGAAATCAAAAAGCAAATTGGTTTTTTCAATACAGCGATGACCGATTTATTTAATAAAAGTTACAACTTGGAAGAAATGATTCTTTCCGGTTTCTTTGATTCCATCGGATTATACACAGAACCCACAACCTTACAGCGAAGAATCGTTGCACAATGGCTCGAAGCAATTCAAATGAGTCATCTAAAAAATAAAATCTTCAATCGCCTTTCCATTGGACAACAAAGAGTTGCCCTAATAGCCCGTGCGGTAATCAAACATCCACCTTTATTAATTCTGGATGAACCTCTAGAAGGTTTAGATGACCAAAATATAATATTGGTTACACAACTTATCAATATGATAAAGAAAGAAACCAATATTGCCATCCTATTCGTTTCCCATAGAATAGAACCGAATCTTTCTCCAAATTCTGTTTTAGAATTAACCCCAAGTCCAACAGGGTCAAAAGGAGCTATAAAACATCATTTTTAAACTGAAATAAAGTAACCACATTCCATAAAAAAAGCCTCAAAATTGAGGCTTTATATTTTATCATTAATCTTCTTCGGCATGATGTGATTTCGAATATCCTCTCCATTTCTCAATACAATCCTTAAAATCCTGAGGTAATTCCGTGTCAAAACGCATCAATTCTCCGGTATTCGGATGCACAAAACCAAGTGTTTTTGCATGCAATGCCTGACGTGGCAATGCTTTGAAACAATTCTCAATAAACTGTTTGTATTTTGTAAACGTAGTTCCTTTCAAAATCAAGTGACCACCATAACGCTCATCATTAAAAAGCGGATGCCCAATATGTTTCAAGTGTGCACGAATCTGGTGTGTTCTTCCTGTTTCCAATCTACAAGAGATTAAAGTCACATACCCAAAACGCTCCAAAACTTTATAATGTGTTATTGCAGGTTTTCCTATTTCGGGATCGGCAAAAACAGCCATTTGCATACGGTCTTTCAAGTGTCTTGCTAAGTTCCCTTCAATGGTTCCTTGCTCTTCAGCAACATTACCCCAAACTAGAGCAATATATTCTCTTTCGGATGTTTTTGCTTCAAATTGTTTGGCCAAATGAGTCATCGCTGCTTCAGTTTTTGCAATAACCAATAATCCCGAAGTATCCTTATCAATTCTATGAACTAATCCAGGACGCTCGCTACTGTTCATTGGTAAATTCTCAAAATGAAACGCCAATGCATTCACTAGAGTTCCTGTATAATTCCCATGACCGGGATGTACTACCAATCCAGGCGGTTTATTGATTAGCAAAAGTGCCTCATCTTCATAAACAATATCCAACGGAATATCCTCTGGATCTACCCTGTTTTCAAACGGCGGATGTGACAACATCACCTGAATCACATCAAGAGGTTTCACTTTATAATTTGACTTTACAGTCAAGTCATTCACAAAAATATTCCCTTCAGTAGCAGCATTCTGTATTTTATTTCGTGTGGCATTCGGAATCATACCCATTAGATATTTGTCAATCCTCAAAATCGCCTGTCCTTTCGGAACTTCATAACGAAAATGCTCAAATAACTCTTCGTCTAAATCCTCTATTTGCTCAATATTATTGTTCATCTGTTGTTTTTTCTTCTGTTGGAACAGCAGTAGTAGAATCTACCGCAGTTTCTTCTTGATAACTCTCTTTTCCGTCTCCCAAAACCAAATCAATTTTAGAGGCTTTCAAGACTCTGTCCCCTACTTTCACATTTCTGCCTTTATAACGCATTTCCAAGACCATGTCTTTTCCTAAATTTGGAACATAAGTAATTGTTCCTGCTTCAAGTCCTAATGCCTTAAGCGTAGGCACTGCTTCACGATATGTTTTATCAATCAAATCCGGAATTCGAACAGACGAAAACCCAGAGGAATTAATCTTAATATATACTTTTCTACCTACTTTCACCTTTGTTCCAGGCATAGGATCTTGCTCCACAACACTGTATTTTGGATAATCTCCTCTAAAATCTACACTATCCAACAGCTCATAATCCAAATCCAATTCATCCAACTTATCCTCTACTTGCTCCTCTGTCAATTTTCTCAAATCAGGAACAGCAATTTCATGATCATGATCCGTTGTAAATGTCAACCAATGCATGAATAAATAACCCAAAATTGCAATAATGGCAAGTGCAATCAACACCTGTCCGAAAAATACACGACTCGTAAGATATTTTTTTAAGCTCATAAATATTTTTATTTCCCGCAAAGATAAAGCTATTTCGTTTCAAAAAAAATGATAATTTTGTTTAGCATACGTTTAATCGGCTAATCGATTAAACGTTTAACCGATTAAACGTTTAAAATGAAAAACATTGCCATCATCATGGGCGGCTATTCAAGCGAATACCAAATCTCACTAATTAGCGGAAACGTAGTTTACCAGTTTCTGGACAAAACCAAATACAATGCTTTCCGCATCCATATTTTTAAAGAAAAATGGGTATATGTTGATGCTAATGATGCCGAATTCCCAATTGACAGAAATGATTTTTCGGTAAACATAAACGGAACCAAACAAACCTTCGATTGCGTTTTTAATGCCATTCACGGAACTCCGGGTGAAGACGGATTAATGCAGGCTTATTTCGAATTATTAAATATTCCTCAAACTGCCTGCGATTATTACCAAGCTGCATTAACTTTCAACAAACGTGATTTGTTATCGGTATTGAAACCATACGGAATCAAAACAGCAAATTCCTATTACCTAAACAAAGGTGACATCATCAACACGGATGAAATTTTGCAAAAATTAGGACTTCCTTGTTTTGTAAAACCAAATAAAGCTGGTTCTAGCTTCGGGATTTCAAAAGTAAAAACCGCTGCCGAATTGCCAATCGCCATTGAAGTAGCCTACAAAGAAGACAACGAAATCATCATAGAAAGTTTCCTTGACGGAACCGAAGTTTCTGTTGGAGTCATTAACTACAAAGGAACTGTAACTGTTTTACCAATAACCGAAATTATCTCCGAGAATGATTTCTTCGATTATGAAGCCAAATATCAAGGAAAATCACAGGAAATTACACCAGCTAGAATTTCGGATGAAATGACCCAAAAAGTAGGAGAAATTGCCAAGCGTGCCTACGAAGTACTAAAAATGAAAGGATTCTCTCGAAGCGAATTCATCATTGTGGACGGCGAACCGCACATGCTGGAAATGAACACTATTCCTGGCCTAACAACCGAAAGTTTGATTCCGCAACAAGCCAAAGCAGCTGGAATTTCACTAGAAGATTTATTTACAAATGCTATTGAGTTGGCTTTAAATTAAGTTACTGAGATTCTAAGTTTCTGAGTCCCTTAGAGTCTTATAAACTTAGAATCTTTAAACCAAAAACAATGAACAAAACCAGAATTGAAGCCTTTAGCGATGGCGTCTTAGCCATTATCATTACCATAATGGTTTTAGAAATAAAAGCACCTGAAGAAGATAGTTTTGAATCTTTAAAACACTTGATTCCAGTTTTCTTAAGCTATGTTTTGAGTTTTATATACGTTGGGATTTATTGGAACAACCATCATCATATGTTTCAAGTGGTTAAAAAAGTGAATGGCTCTATTTTGTGGGGCAATCTGTTTTTACTCTTTTGGCTTTCATTGATTCCGTTTGCAACAAGCTGGATTGGAGAACATCATTTTGCAGCAGTGCCAATGAGCATTTATGGCTTTGTCCTACTGATGTGTGCTATCGCCTATAATTTGCTCCAAAATAAAATTATAAGACTAGAAGGTAAAGATTCAATTTTACATCGTGCAGTTGAAAAGGATTTAAAAGGTAAAATATCAGCATTAGCATATCTTTTGGCAATTCCGTTGGCTTTTGTCTCGCCTTGGATTTCTGGTCTGCTATATATTGCAGTAGCAATGCTCTGGATTGTTCCAGATTCAAGAATTGAAAAACAACTAAATTAAATTGAAATGAAGAAAGCAATATTCCCGGGATCTTTTGACCCTATTACTTTAGGTCACGAAGATATCATCAATAGAGGTATTTCGCTTTTTGATGAAATTGTAATTGCCATTGGGGTCAATGCCGAAAAAAAATACATGTTTTCACTCGAGGAAAGAAAACGTTTCATCGAAGAAACATTCAAAAACGAACCCAAAGTTACCGTCATCACTTACGAAGGCTTAACTATCGACTTATGTCATAAAATCAAAGCCGATTTTATTCTAAGAGGATTACGCAACCCAGCCGACTTTGAGTTCGAAAAAGCCATTGCCCATACCAATAGACGATTATCCAAAATAGAAACTGTCTTTCTATTGACTGCAGCACGAACTTCCTATATCAGTTCGAGCATCGTTAGAGATGTAATTAGAAATTTCGGTGAATACGAAATGCTCGTTCCTGAGGCGGTAAGGGTTAAATTACATAAGTAATATTAATACCAAACCAGAAAATAGAATTAAGTTTCTTTCTGAAAGGATTTAAATATGGAAGATTTTAAAATTATCCATGCAAAAAAAATAAAAAAATAAATGACAGAATTCCCAGTAACAAATTCTACACTTTCTGCCAATAAACTCGGAGAATTATTACAGCATAAATATTCTTTAAGCGAAAACACAGAATGTAAGCTTTTCAGAGCTGCAATGAATCACGTTTATATGGTTACTGATGGTAATAAGAAATATGTTTTTCGTATTTATACTTTTGATTGGAGAACAAAAACAGAAATAGCAGAAGAATTAAGGCTACTAATCCACTTAAATAAAAAAAATACTCCTGTTTCATTCCCAATAGTCGGTAATCTGAATGAATATATTCAAGAATTTAATGCTCCTGAAGGGAAAAGATTTGGTGTATTATTTTCGTTTGCAGATGGCACAAAATCCGCAAAATTCACACCTGAAACAAGTTTTTATATTGGAGAAGCATTAGCAAAAGTCCACCAATCAACAGAAAATTTCAAATTAAACAGAATAACATACAACAATACCGTTTTGCTTATTGATTCCATTGAAAGAACGCGTGAATTTTTCAAAAAAGAATCTGACGAGATATTATTTTTAGAAAAAACTGCTAATTTTCTTCAAAAGGAATTTAATAATGTACAAAAAGATCAAATCAGAAATGGAGCTGTTCACCTGGACGTATGGTTTGATAATATGCATTTTAATACCGAAAATAAAGTAACACTTTTTGATTTTGATTTTTGTGGAAATGGATGGCTGTGTCTTGATATATCTTACTTTTTATTTCAATTATACTCTACAAACCTAAATGAAAACGATTACCAAATTAAAGCAGAAAGTTTTTTAAAAGGCTATGAAACCATAACTAAAATTAGTGAAGAAGAAAGACGTATTTTACCTTTTGCCTGTCTAGCAATTATGACATATTACATAAGTATACAATGCGACAGATATGATAATTGGACAAACATTTTTTTAAATGAAGACCATTTAAAAAGATTTGTAGGGAATTTGAAAAGATGGATTGCTTATAACGAAATTAAAATTGAATAATATCGCTTAATTCAAATAACAAAAGACATACAAACATAAACTTGCAAAACCTAGCATTTAAGCGTAATTTCGCAACCTAAAACACACACATCTTATAATGAGCTTCGAAAGAGAATTAAATAAACGCAGCGGTTCACAATGTGAATTATGTGCTGCCACCGAAAACCTAAAAGAATTCCAAATATTACCTACCAAAAAAGGTGGATTGGACGAAAGTATTTTTGCTTGTTCTACTTGTATTGACCAAATTGAAAATCCAGGACATGAAGATTTAAACCACTGGAGATGTTTGAATGACAGTATGTGGAGCGAGCACATTCCGGTTCAAGTTTCAGCATGGAGAATGTTAAGCCGTTTACGTAAAAATGGTTGGCCGCAAGAGCTTTTGGAGCAAATGTATTTTGATGAAGATACACTGGAATGGGCACAAGCCACAGGTGAAGGAGAAGATGATGAAAACAAAATCATTCACCGTGATGTTAATGGAGTTGTTCTAACCCATGGAGATTCTGTAGTATTAATCAAAGATCTAAAAGTAAAAGGATCAAGTATGGTTGCCAAACAAGGAACTTCGGTTCGTAACATTCGTTTGGATCACGAAAATGCAGAATACATTGAAGGAAAAGTAGATGGACAACAAATTGTGATTATTACACAATACGTTAAGAAAATATAATTTCGTCCTACAAAAATAAAAAACGTCCCAATTGGGACGTTTTTGTTTATAATACTATGTTCAATTAACTTTTTTGAAATAGTTTTTCAACTTGCTCTTTTGATAATGGCTCAGAAATATGAGTTGAACTAGTCTCCTTGCTTGAAACCATGAACTGTACAGTTGTTTTATCAGAACTTACAATATAATGCAACCAAACATAATTATTAGGCAATTCCAATTTCACATCATTCAAAGGACTTGCAGAAAATCCGCCAGTAATGATTTTGTAAAGACTTTGGTAAGCATTATCAACATTTTTAAAAGTAAAAGCTTTCAAAGCAGCCTCTTCATCATCACTTTGTACAGTCGTGTAGAAAAAGGTAAAATCATCACCTATTTTTTGAACATAAAAACTATTATTTACTCTTCCCAATTTTTCAACTGGCACAGTTTCAACAACTTTAATTTGGCTAAAACCAATAGAACTAATAAATAAAACAGCAATCGCAATAATTTTTTTCATAATTTATTTGGGGTTTAATGATATACTTGATAGGTAAGTATTTGTTAGCAAACATAATAATAAAAAGAAACATCTCCTTTCTATTATTATGTTTTTATCAACAGTAATTTATTTATTTTGTTTGTAAATTAACACTACAACTCATAAGAATTTAGATTACAGATTGCATAAAAATAATGAATACAGAAAATCTAAATTCTGCACTCTGAAATCTGAGACCTACTCCTCTTCCTTTTTAATAACCTTTCTTGCTACTTCAATCTTGAATTTCTTGCCTTTCATTTTTTCATCTTTTACTTGGTGCAATAAATCTTTGACTTTATTAAATTTTACTGCAGCAAACGAGATAAAATCTTTCACCTCAATTAATCCCAAATCTCCTTTTTCCAGTTTACCCTTTTGGGAAAAGAAACCTACGATGTCTATTTTGTTAAGTTTGTTTTTCTTTCCACCACTAATATAAATGGTCTGAAACTCTGGTGGCTTTGGCAGTATGGTTGAATTTTCTACATTAAACACTTCCATACCGTAATCTAAATAATCCATTTTTTTCTCACTCTCATGAGCTATCACATAAGCTGTCCCAGATGCCAACATACGAGCTGTACGTCCATTTCTATGGGTAAATTCATCTTCTTTCAAAGGCAAATGATAATGAATAACATGTTTCATTTCGGGAATATCAAGTCCACGAGCCGCTAGATCGGTGGTGATTAAATAACTCATACTTCCATTACGGAATTGAATTAAAGATCTTTCTCGCTCATCCTGATCCATTCCACCATGATAATAAGTAGAATAAATTCCTTTTTCGTTTAAGGTATCGCTAATACGCTCTGCAGCATCACGATGATTGCAAAAAACAATCGCCTGTTGTGATTTTAAAGAACAAATCAAATTAAACAAACTTCCTAGTTTGTCTTTTTCTTTTGAAACTACCATTTTGGTGGCCAAGTTACTTTCCTGTTCCTCCTCGGTTGGGATAAAATCCAATATCGTAGGATTCACAACTCGGGTATATTTTGGTATTTCAATATCGGAAGTAGCCGAAACCAATACTCGTTTGTTGAGTTTGCTCAATTTACCAATAATGAAAGACATTTGTTCGTGGAAACCTAATTGTAACGATTTGTCAAACTCGTCAAGAATTAAAGTTTGGATTTTGTCAAATCGGAAAGTTCCTCTGTCGATATGGTCTGCAATTCGGCCTGGAGTTCCAATTAAAACTGCCGGCGGATTACTCAAATTTTTGATTTCGGTATCAATGGAATGTCCGCCGTAACAAACATTTACTTTATAATCAGTTCCCATTTTTTTCCAAACCTGTTCAATTTGCAATCCTAATTCACGTGATGGAACCAGAATCAAACATTGAACCGATAGAATTTCGGGTTGTAACATTTCGAAAATAGGCAATAAAAATGCCAACGTTTTCCCAGAACCTGTTGGAGAAAGCAGTAAAACATTATTGTCATTTAGGATGACATCTTGTGCAACTTCTTGCATTTCATTTAGGCTTTCGATACCTAAATTCAATAATATATTGTTGGAATGGTGTTTCTTATTCATTTTGCAAAGGTAATCAAAAATAACACTTTGTTTTCAATACTGGAATTGTCCATTTTATACCGCAGAATTGCATAGTTTTTATTGCTAGCAATTCAGGGGTTATTTTTTCCTTTTTTGAAATGATGATAAAAAAAGCAAAATATCTCCCTTTAGCCCCGATAGCAGTGAAAATCCTTGTGTGCCGGGGTTCGGCACACAAGATTGCAACGAATAGCGGGACAATAATGGCTGAAAATACCTAATCTTTCTGCTCCAAAAATTAGTAATGCAATTTTTAAAAAGCCTCGGTAAGTCTAAAATAGAATCCCCAATCACCACGGCCTACTGCGACATCTATTCCTGCATTTACTTTTTGACCCGCCTTTTCAATTACCTGATAACGGGCTCCAGCACCTATACTTGGCAATGGCTTACTCCATGACGCACCCGAATTATACCAATCGCCCGCTGCGGCACCTTCTTCAGACTTTCTATAGGCAATTCCAAGTCCGACAAACCCAACATATCCCCATTTTTTATAGAAATTATTTCGGAATTCAGTTTGAACTGTATAGGTTTGATTTCCTCTATATTCACCTTGAGTATAACCTCTTAAATCCGTTTGACCAATATAATCCTGGGAAGCAAAAGGAACGTCGCCAAAATTGGCTTTCATTGCAAAACGACTGGCTAAGATTTTGTGGTCACCCAATTTTTTATAGTGATTTACATATAACATCGTTTTAATAAAATCATTATCGTTATCTAACCATTCGGGTACCATTG
>DATEOV010000371.1:0-2390 GCA_035273645.1 Flavobacterium sp.
TTATAACGACTAATGATAAGTTCACCTCTAAAAAGAAAATATGATGGAGGAAACACCCTACCCTAACAACATTTTTTAACTAAATAAAAAAGGAGGAATTATAACTAACAGTAATTGAGAAGTAAAAGTCACCTCAATATAAAGACACCAACATGGTAAATTACTTTGTTCACTATTAAATCTTAATTTATGAAAAAGCTTATTTTTCTCCCGCTTCTCCTTGTAATGGGGATCGTGAATGCCCAACTGCAGTTCGGATTAAAAGGTGGTGTAAACATCAGCAACTTTACTGGGGGTAATTTTGATAATATAGAGAAAAGCTCATTGGTGGCATTTCATGCTGGTGGTTTAGTTCGGATCAAGTTTGATCACCTGGTCTTGCAACCCGAGCTTCTTTTCTCTTCGCAGGGCGCTAAACTGGATGATGGCGTGACCGAAGCAGATTATAAAGTTTCTTATGTCAACATACCTATCATGCTGCAGTGGCAATTTAAAGGTAGTTTTTATGTAGAAGCTGGTCCGCAGGCAGGTTTCAAAGTAAGCGAGGACATTCCCAATTCTACTATCGAAGATTTTGCTAAAAGTACAGACCTATCCATAGGATTTGGCCTTGGTTTTTTGAAGAGTAAAGGCTTGGGAATCGGTGCTCGTTATATGGTTGGGGTGAGCAAAGTGGGGGATTTTGATTCAGCCAATATCGATCCCGATTTTAAAAATGGTGTGTTGCAATTCAGTCTCATATTTGTTTTCTAATTAAAATCTGGAAAAGAGGAATTTAATTAATAATTTTCCGCCAATTTTCAATTTACCAGATATTAAGTCACACAACTTTAACCCATTAAATTTTTTCTTAACTAAAATTTTTAAACATGAAAAAGATCTTTCTATTGCTTGTATTAGCCGGAACTATGACAACGATTATGGGGCAACATGCCCGACTTAATTTCTATGGTGCATACACATTCGATGATGGGTTTGATGTGGTGAGTGATGCAAATACATACTATAATGGAACCGTAAAAGGAGGAGTACAATGGGGTGCTGGTTTGCAATATATGTTTAATAAGCAGAGCAGTGCAGAAGTTTTGTGGTTACACAGAAGTACTACTGTTCCTGCCAATTTTAAGTTTGGAACTGGTACTCAAACCCGAAGCGAAACTTTCGATCTCAAACATGATTTTATAATGTTAAGCGGAGATGGGCATTTTGGAGGTGGCGGTAAAGCAGAAGGATATGCCGGGGTAATGGCAGGAGTATTGATCAGCAACCTTGAAGCTCCGTCATTGGGAAAAAGTTCCAGCAATACCAATTTTGCCTGGGGCGGAAGAGTTGGCACTAATATATGGTTCTCTCCAAAACTGGGACTAAAACTACAGGCACTGATATTATCGGCTTCCAGGGCTACTGGTGGCGATTATTATTGGAGCTGGTACGGCCCAATTTACCTTACAGAATATTCTACCTTATGGCAATTCAGCCTTGGAGGCGGATTGACATTTAAATTAGGAAAGTAAATATAACTGTTGTGAGTGTTGTTGAAATAGCACTCTCTTCTTCGATCGGAGAAAATAACCTGAATAAGACTAAGCCTCACACTGATTGTTGTTGCGAGCTTAGTTTGTGTCTGCGTTTTGATTTCACTTTTTCTCTATAGGCCAATAGGAGCAAAGTAAGCAGGAGAATCATTTTTGTATTGCTTTCTGTTCTTGAAAATTTTAAACTTATTCTAGTATGCATAATAAAGGCTGTATATAGAAATACACAGCCTTTGATTGCTCGCCGTCACACTTGTTATGCTTTAAAATCAAATATTCACAAAACCAACTATTCTTTCTTTTTTTCTTCAATGGGCTAAAACTAGAATGTAAATAAGAAAGCTTTGAAAATAGATTGAACTTCCTCAAGCCAACGAATCAAATATTTTTTTCATTTACTAAGGAGAAATAAGACCGCTAAAAAGATGTTAAGCGGTCTTATTCTTAACTATAACCAAAACTGCCTAAGAACTAACAACTAAGGGACTGAGATCGTTCAATTATTTTCTATCGCCTATTATTTAATACACTCACTATTCTTTATGACCACCTATATCAGATCTGTTTATTAAAGTTAATCTTCACTAAAGGCGGAATAAAATTTTGAAGGCACACAAATGCTAAAAATTATAATTATTTACTGCTTTATCTCTATAGTTATTCATAATCTGCATAAAATATCTCCTTTTAATATAATCAAATGGTTTTTGACCAGTAAATTTTTTAAAGGCTGTAGTAAAAGAACTCCTGTTATTGAATCCACATATTGTTGACAGCTTTTGTAAGCTAGGTCTATCGGATGAATTTGCATTTATAAGTTCAAGACAATGATCGATCCGGTATTTGTTTATATGA
>DATEOV010000372.1:0-7195 GCA_035273645.1 Flavobacterium sp.
TGGTGGGATTTAGTCCGTTTTAATAAAACAGGCAATGTGTCTTCTATGACTGGGAAGCAGATATTATTCCCAATATCTCAAAACACAATTAATTACAATCCAAAAGTCACTCAAAATCCTGGGTACTAATTTAGATTAAAAACTTACTGTTATTGATTGAGTCGAAAATTCAAAAATTTTCGGCTTGGTCAAATAACACCCATAATTTAACAAAAAAAAATCATGAAAATTCAACACTTACAAGGGCTTATAGCTGCACCATTTACACCTTTTGATAAAAACGGAAAATTAGATGTTAGCTTAATTTCAGGATATTACGCATTTTTAAAACAAAATAAAATCACAGGAGCCTTTATAAATGGCTCTACAGGAGAAGGGGTTTCGATTACTTTAGAAGAAAAAAAAGCAGTTGCACAAGCCTGGGCAGATTGTTCAAACCATGATGACGATTTTAAAGTAATGGTGTTTTTGGGAGGGACTTGTCTTTCGGATTGTATTGACTTAGCAAAGCATGCTTATGAAATAGGTTTATATGCTGTTTCTTTAACGTCTCCTTTTTATTTTAAGCCTGCCAATGTTGATATGTTGGCCCAAGCTTGCATCATGGTTGGTGAAAGCGTACCAAATATGCCTTTATATTACTATCATATTCCGGTTTTGACTGGAGTAAACGTACCTATGTTTGATTTGGTTCAAGCACTAGATGGTAAATTAGACAATTTTGCCGGAGTAAAATATACTCATGAAGATTTTATGGATTTTCAAAGTTGTATGAGCTACAAGGAGGGTAAATATGATATGCTTTGGGGGCGTGACGAAAATATGTTGTCAGCTTTAGTGTTAGGAGCAAAGGGTGCAGTGGGGAGTACTTTTAATTACGCAGCTCCTTTATATCACAGATTGATTGATGCTTTTAATTCTAATGACTTGGTTTTGGCTCGTGTTTTACAACAAAAATCAATTAACATGATTCGTCTTTTAGGCAAATATGGAGGTATTTCAGTTGGTAAATCTTATATGAAAGTTGTCGGATTGAATTTAGGTGATTTTAGATTACCGGTTAAAAACATGAGTGCTGAGCAGTTTGTGGATTTCCAAAAAGATGTTGAAAGCTTGGATTTCAAAAGCTTTAAATCAAATTCGGATAGTTAACTATAAATGAACTCAATAGAAAAGTTATTACTTTCTCTAATTCCATTATTTTTTATGATGTCAATAACAACAACGGTTAGTTCTCAGGTAAGAGATTTTAACACTATCGAATGGGAAATTGCAGCTTATTTGCAAAACAATGAGGGGAGTAAATCTCTCGGATTTGCAGGGCCTATAAATGGGGTACATAAAAATGTCTTGATTGTGACTGGTGGAGCTAATTTTCCGGATAAAATGCCTTGGGAAGGAGGAACAAAGAAATATTCTGATGAAATCCATGTATTGCAAAAACAAGGAGAAAATTTTGTTTGGAATAAAAAGACAAAAGCTAAATTACCTGAGCCGATAGCGTATTGTGGCGTTACTTCAACAGATTTAGGAGTTGTATATGTAGGTGGTGAAAATGAAAATGGACTGTCGAATAAGGCTTATATTTTGAAATGGAAAGATTCTAAAAATGACGTTGCCATTCTTTCGTTGCCACAATTTCCTTTGGCGATGGCAAATATTGCATTAGCCCATATTGGAAATACGGTATATGCAATTGGTGGTGATGAAGCTAAAAAATCATCAAATCATTTTTATAGTTTGGATTTAAATGTTTTGAATCCAACATGGGAAGAGTTGCCTAATTTACCTATTGCTTTGGCCAATGCTGTTGCTGTTGTTCAAAAAACAAAAGAAGGTACAGCCATTTTTGTTATTGGAGGAAGAACCAAAACGGCTACCGGTATCAGTGATTTACACAATACTACTTTTGTTTTTAATCCAAAAAAGAAAGCATGGTCAAGTGTAGCTAATATATCCGATGGAACAAATACTACCAATTTTTCTGCGGGTGCGGCTGTTGCCTTAGGGGCTCACTCGATTTTAATTCTTGGAGGAGATAATGGTCTTGTTTTTCATAAAATTGAAACCTATTTATCTCAGATAGCTCAAACAAATTCGCCTGAAGAAAAAGGAAGACTTATTACGGAGAAGAATGTGTTGAATACGACACATCAAGGATTTTATAAAGGATTGTTGTTGTATAATACGCTTACAGATGCTTGGACAAAAGTAAGCGAATTGCCTTTTTTGGCTCCCGTTACAACAACTGCAGTATTATGGGGAGATGATATTATTTTGTCTAATGGTGAAATAAAGCCGGGAATAAGAACACCTAATGTAATGTTGGGAAAAATAAAATAATTGAATTTAATCTTAAATTTTTCTGGTTAGCCTTTTTTCACTCCAATAGAAGAGACGAAAATCATTAGAATACATTTTTTAATCATAAACAAATTATGAAGAACTCAAAATATTATCCGTGGATGGTAGTGGGCTTGCTATGGGTTGTAGCATTGCTCAACTATATGGACAGACAAATGTTGTCCACCATGCGTCCCTCGATGGAGGCCGATATTCCAGAATTAGTTTCTGGTGAGAATTTTGGGCGCTTAATGGCAATATTTCTTTGGATATATGCTTTGATGAGCCCAGTGTCTGGCCTTATAGCAGACAAATTAAATAGAAAGTGGCTAATTGTTGGGAGTTTATTTGTTTGGTCTGTAGTTACCTATGCCATGGGATATGCAACGGGTTATGATCAAGTGTATTGGTTACGGGCACTTATGGGTGTTAGCGAAGCTTTGTATATTCCTGCGGGATTATCTTTAATTGCCGATTATCATCAGCAAAAAACAAGATCACTTGCAATAGGAATTCACATGACTGGTCTTTATGTTGGGTCAGCTTTAGGAGGATTTGGAGCAACGATTGCGGCTGCTTATTCTTGGCATACTACCTTTCATTATTTTGGATTAATTGGAGTTGTTTATGCTCTTGTTTTGGTATTCTTCCTTTACGAGAAAAAGGCTCCTCAGAAAAAAATGGTAGCTACAGATTTAGATAAAGTAAAAGAAAAAAGCTCTGTTTTTAAAGGATTAGGATTGTTGTTTACCAATATTTCGTTTTGGATTATTTTATTCTTTTTTGCAACAATCAGCTTACCGGGTTGGGCTACCAAAAATTGGTTACCAACATTGTTCTCGGATAATTTAGGAATTTCTATGGAACAGGCCGGACCGTTGGCAACAATAACAATTTCAATGTCTTCTTTGTTAGGGGTTATTTTCGGAGGAATATTATCAGATAAATGGGTTGTCAAAAATATCAAAGGGAGAGTGTATACAAGTGCTATCGGATTGAGTTTGACCATACCTGCATTATTATTAATCGGTTTTGGAAATTCATTATTCCATATTGTTAGTGCTGCTCTTTGTTTTGGGATTGGCTACGGAATGTTTGATGCCAATAATATGCCTATTCTTTGTCAGTTTGTGTCTTCAAAGTACAGAGCTACTGCATATGGGGTTTTGAATATGACAGGAGTAGGTTGTGGAGCATTGGTAACATCAGCATTAGGAAAATACGCAGATGATGGTTCTTTGGGTATCGGATTTGCAATGATGGCAGGTGTTGTTTTGATGGCTTTATTGGTGCAAGTTATTTTTCTGCGCCCTCAGGTTAACGATTACATTGATGCATAAATAAGTTTTTTAGTTTTTAGAATTTTTGAGTTGGTTATTTGGTTGTTTATCTGCTGAGGTGGAATTAATACTTTCACCTTGGCTGATAACTTTAGTTCGCATTTTTTTATAAATAAAAAATTTCAAGATTCATAAACACAAACAGGGATTGATAATTACGATGCCATTTTCTATTAAAAAATAAATATTAGCTGCACATGAATAATTCTAAAGGATGCATATTATCTCTACTGAGTCTTTTATTGCTTTTAACAAACAATAGAATAGTGGCGCAAACTCCTTTGGTGAAGGTAGCATGCATAGGAGATTCTGTAACGGCTGGTTATCTTTTGGCAAACCCTGCAACAGATTCCTATCCTTCGCAACTCCAAATAATGATGGGGAATAACTATGAGGTAAAAAACTTTGGCCACAGTGGAGCAACACTTTTAAAAAAAGGACATACATCCTACTATAAAACCAAAGAATGTGCTGATGCGATTGCTTTTGCACCCGATATAGCTATTATTCACTTAGGATTGAATGATACAGATCCGAGAAATTGGCCCAATTACAAAGAAGAATTCGATGCCGATTATGCTTGGCTGTTGGATACTTTAAAAAAGCAAAATTCAAAAGTAAAACTATATATCTGTCGTTTGACACCAATCTTTAATGAACATCCTCGCTTTAAATCAGGGACAAGAGATTGGTTTTGGGAAATTCAAGCGCATATCGAAAGAATTGCAAAAGCGAATCAAGTTGGTTTAATCGATTTGCACGAAAAATTATATAACCGTCCGGATCTTTTTCCAGATGCGTTACATCCTGTCAAAGAAGGAGCAGTTATTTTGGCACAAACCGTTTATGAGAATATCACAAAAGATTTTGGCGGATTAAAATTGGCAGCTGTTTTTACAGATAATATGGTTTTACAGCGTAATCAACCTATTATTATTTATGGCAAAGCCAATGGAGGTGATTCAATAGAAATCTCATTCCTGCAACAAAAACAAACAGTAATTACAGATGAATATGGTAAATGGAAAGTCCGCTTTCCGGCAATGATTGAAGGTGGGCCTTATCAGATGAGCATTCATAATAAAGGAAATAGCATTGTACTCAAAAATATATTAGTTGGAGATGTTTGGTTTTGTTCGGGACAATCGAATATGGCTTTTCCGCTGCAAAAATCTGAAAATGGAATGGCCGAGGTAAAAAAGGCAATTGCTAATTCGAAACTTCGTTTGTTGAATTGGAAAGCTATTCAAGAAACAGATGATATGGCATGGGATTCTGTCACTTTAGCTAAAACAAATCAATTGAAATTTTTCTCGGGAAGTTGGGCTGTTTGTGATTCAACATCAGCAAGAGACTTCTCGGCAATTGCCTATTATTTTGGCAAAAATATTTGTCATGAAGAAAATGTGCCCATTGGATTGATCCAGGTTGCAGTAGGCGGTTCTCCCATAGAGTCTTGGATTGACAGATACACATTAGAACATGATGACAAAGTGGTTGATGTATTAACGAACTGGCGTAAATCTGATTTCATTATGCCTTGGGTTCGTGAACGAGCTGAAGTAAATTTGAAAAACGCTATCAACCCCAAACAACGTCATCCATACCAACCCTGTTATAATTTTGAATCGGGTGTAGAATCTTTTACTCAGTTTCCAATAAAGGGTGTTTTATGGTACCAAGGGGAAAGCAATGCACACAATGTGTCTTTATATGAACACTTAATGCCAGTAATGGTTCAGAGCTGGAGGAAATCTTGGGGAACTGATTTTCCTTTTTATTATGTCCAATTATCAGGCACTGATCGACCAACCTGGCCAGAGTTTCGGGAGATGCAAAATAAAATGCAAAGCCTTATTCCTAATAGTGGCATGGCTGTAAGCATGGATTATGGAGATGAGAAAAATGTGCATCCAATAAAGAAAAAAGAAGTTGCAGATCGTCTTACTCGTTTGGCATTGCACTATACCTATAAAAAATCAATTATTTCTAATGGTCCAATTGCATTAAAAGCAGAACAAAAAATGGGGATAATTCACATTTCATTTGCGTCAGCGAAACAATTAATTACCTCAGATAAAAAAGCAGTATTTGGTTTTGAATTAGTAACGGATAAAGGAAAGCACATAGAAACTGAGGCTTCAATTGTCAATAACCAAGTAGTCATTAGCATTCCGAAAGGGGAGAATATCAAAACGGTTTTGTATGCATGGAAGCCATTTGCATTGGCCAATTTAGTTAATGAAGTGGGCTTGCCTTGTTCTACTTTTAGATTGGAATTGAACCTTTAAAAAATTAAAGAAAATAGTCTGAGAGGGCAAATTAGATATAAAAAACAATAATTATCAAGGAGATAGAAGAGCTATATTCAGTTCCATTCTAGAGCCAATTAATTCTAAATAAAATGAGCTATTCAAATACAGAACTTCAGCAATTAAAAGAATTTTACGAGAATCAACTATTAAATGATACCATACCTTTTTGGTTTCCTCGCTCGATAGATACCAAATTTGGAGGCTATTTATTCATGAGAGATCAAGAAGGAAGCTTAATAGATGATGATAAAGCCGTATGGATTCAGGGGCGTGCGGCTTGGTTATTGGCAACGCTTTACAATACGATCGAACCTAGACAAGAATGGCTTGAGGGGGCAAAGTCTGGAATCGATTTTTTAAACAAAAATTGTTTTGATACCGACGGTCAGATGTTTTTTCATGTCACTCGTGATGGACAACCCATTCGCAAACGACGTTATTATTTTTCTGAAACATTTGCGGTAATCGCTATGTCAGCTTACGCAAAAGCAAGCGGAGATGAAACTGCTGCTGAAAAGGCTCGTTTTTTATTCGGAAAATGTATTGAATATGCTACCGTACCAGGTTTATTGGAACCTAAGTTTACTTCAACCCGACCTTCTAAAGGAATTGGCGTTCCCATGATAATGATGAATACAGCGCAACAATTAAGAGAAAATATTGGCGATCCACGTTGTGACGAATGGATTAGTAAATGGATTGCAGAAATTGAACATGATTTTGTTAAAGAGGATATCAAATGTGTGATGGAGCAAGTGGCACCAGATGGATCAATTATTGATCATATTGATGGCAGAACCTTGAATCCAGGTCATGCTATTGAAGGAGCCTGGTTTATTTTGCAGGAAGCAAAATACAGAAGTAATGATCCTCATTTAATTGCTTTAGGCTGTAAAATGTTGGATTATATGTGGGAACGCGGTTGGGATGAAGAGCATGGAGGAATTTTGTACTACAGAGATGTTTATGATAAACCCGTTCAAGAATATTGGCAGGATATGAAGTTTTGGTGGCCACATAACGAAACAATTATCGCAACGTTACTGGCATACACCATGACAGGTGACGAAAAATATGCCAAATGGCATAAAATGGTTCATGATTATTCCTATTCTAAATTCCATGATGCAGCCAACGGCGAATGGTTTGGTTATTTGCATAGAGATGGAAGCATTGCTCAAACTGCAAAAGGGAATA
>DATEOV010000373.1:0-2288 GCA_035273645.1 Flavobacterium sp.
ATTCCAAATCAATCACCGATTTCCAAAAAGGAGTTTCTCTTATTGCCGCACCCGGACTGAATGTAATGTATGGTGATGCAAAAGGAAACGTGGGTTGGTGGGCAACCGGAAAATTGTACAAACACAATAATGGCGTGAATACAAATTTCATACTTAATGGTTCTAATGGAAAAGATGATAGCTTAGAGTATTTAGATTTTTTAAAAAATCCATCGGCTGTTAACCCAGATTGGAATTATGTTTATTCGGCAAATAACCAGCCGGAAGCGATTGATGGTTTTGCATATCCAGGCTATTATCTTCCAGAAGATAGAGCGAAAAGAATTACGGAATTATTGGATTCAAAACCCGATTGGGATAAAAGTTCAGTGAGTAAAATGATTAATGACAATACATCAGCCGTAGCGCCTGAAGTTGTAAAAAATTTAATTTTGAATTTAAATTCAAAATCGCTTTCCAAAATGGAAAATGAAGCAATTCGTATTTTGGAATCATGGGATGGTTCCAATAATTTGAAAGATGTAGCTCCTACGATCTATAATAAATGGATTTATTTATATCTGAAAAATACTTTTCAGGACGAATTGGGTGACGAAGGATTCAAACAATTTTTAGGAACTCATGTCATGAAGCAAATTGTCGCCAGACAAATTTCAAGCGAAAATTCTCCATGGTGGGATGATGTTATAACAAAAAACATAAAAGAAACTAGAGGTCAAATCTTAACAAAATCATTTGAAGAAGCAATAGTGGCTTTGGAAAAACAATTGGGTAATTCGCCATCGGAATGGCAATGGGAAAAAGTACATTCCGTAGAATACCAACACCCAATTGGAAAACTAGCACTATTTAGACCATTCTTTAATGTTGGCCCTTTTGAAGTGCCGGGTTCTAATGAGGTAATAAATAATCAATTTTTTGATTTTGTGGATGAAGGATTTTACAAAGTAAAAGGAGGTCCTTCAAGCCGAAGAGTAATTGACTTCTCTGATGTTGAAAATAGTTGGGGAATTCTGCCAACTGGGCAATCCGGAAACCCATTTAGTGCACATTATGCAGATCAAGCAGAATTGTATAATGCTGGAAAATTTAGAAAAATGAAATTGAATAAAAGGGAGATTATACAATCTTCCACAAAGCTTGTTTTTTATCCTCAGACAAATTAATTAATCCCAAATGTATTTCCAAGAACCGTCTTTTTGTTTTTTCCAGACCGTATGAAAAATTCCTTTTGAAACCTGTTCCTTTCCAGAAGCATCTTTAAAAGTCCAAACATATTTTCCGTAACTAAAAGCCATATCTCCCGCATCGGAAACGGTTAAAGCATCGGGAGACCAAGTTACGGTTGCATTTTGGTACTTTGAATTTAAGTAATAATTTTTAATGTTGATTTTACCGATGATTAAAGTGTCGTGTTCTCTTTTTATGACGGCACTAGAATCGGCAAATTGATAAAAACCTTCGGCGATTCCTTTTTCGGCAACTAACTTTTCAAAGTCTTTTTCTGTTTTAACAATCTCTAACTTGACATACGTTAAATTTTTAGTTTCCGACTTTGGTGAACAAGCACTCAGAACCAATAGGGAAATAAAGATGGTGAAGATGTTTTTCATTGAGAATTATTTTTTAAACATTTTGGATAGTATTCCAAATGCTCCTCTGATAAAAGTAGCGCTGGTAACGACCTTTAAAACCGATTTTGTAACAACACTTGCTGTACTTGGCTCGTTGCTTGATTGTTTTTTCTCTTCAGGAACGATAGCCTTCTCTTGAGCAGATTCAATTTTTTTATTGAGCATCTCATAAGCGCTTTCGCGATCAAGAACTTCACTGTATTTTTTAACTAATTTTGATTTGGTGTTAATTTCCTCAATTTCGGCATCAGTTAATATGTCCATTCGACTCATGGGAGCTCGCATCATGGTGGCTACAAGTGGAGTTGGAATTCCCTTTTCGCTTAATGCCGTTACAAAGGCTTCACCAATTCCTAAACTAGTTAATACTTCGTCTGTTTTGTAAAATTCGGATGTTGGATAGTTATCTGCTGATTGTTTGATTGCCTGCCTATCATTTGCTGTAAATGCTCTTAAAGCGTGTTGTATCTTTAGCCCTAGTTGCGCCAAAACACCACTTGGAATGTCCATTGGGTTTTGAGTAATAAAGTAAACACCAATTCCTTTGGAACGAATTAATTTCACGATGGTTTCTATTTGTTCTAATAATGCTTTGCTGGCTTCGTTAAAAATTAAATGGGCTTCATCAATGAAAATGACTAATTCAGGTTGGTC
>DATEOV010000374.1:0-4693 GCA_035273645.1 Flavobacterium sp.
AAAAAGAGCGACCAACGGAAGCTCCTTTATGGTCTTAGAAAAAGTGGTGTTATGGGGAAATCTTGAAACGGAAAGCTGGATTTGGTCCATAAAAAAACCTGCAAAAATTACTCTTGCAGGTTTCTTGTCTATTTTCTTTATTCTGTTCTCTGTTTTCTAAAACTATACGTTAAATCTAAAGTGCATTACATCTCCATCTTTTACGATATATTCTTTTCCTTCGACTTTGAATTTCCCAGCTTCTTTGGCTTTTGCTTCTGAACCGTATTGAACGTAATCTTCATACGAAATAACTTCGGCACGGATGAATCCTTTTTCGAAATCGGTATGAATAACTCCTGCCGCTTGTGGTGCAGTAGAACCAATATTGATTGTCCAAGCGCGAACTTCTTTGACACCAGCCGTAAAATACGTTTGTTGTTTCAATAATTTGTAAGCTGCACGAATTAAAACTGATGCTCCTGGCTCAGTCAATCCCATATCTTCTAGGAAAACCTGACGTTCTTCGTAGCTTTCTAACTCGGTGATATCAGCTTCTGCTCCTACTGAAAGGATAATTACTTCAGCCTCTTCATCTTTAACTAATTCACGAACTTGATCTACATATTTATTTCCGTTTACAGCTGAACTTTCATCAACATTACAAACATATAGTACTGGTTTTGCAGTAATCAACTGAAATGATTCCATCAAAACTTCTTCATCATTACCTTGAGGAATAATTGTTCTTGCCGACTTTGCCTGCAATAAATTTTCTCTGATTCGGTCTAAAAGTGCTTTTTCAGTCTGCGCTTCTTTATTTCCGGTTTTTGCTGCACGGTTTACTTTCTCTAAACGTTTTTCAACAGTTTCTAAGTCTTTTAATTGCAATTCAATATCGATAGTTTCTTTATCACGGATAGGGTTTACATTTCCGTCTACGTGAACAATATTGTCATTGTCAAAACAACGCAAAACGTGAATAATAGCATTACACTCTCTGATGTTTCCTAAAAATTGGTTTCCTAAACCTTCACCTTTACTAGCGCCTTTTACCAAACCTGCAATATCTACGATATCTACAGTTGCCATTTGAACGCGCTCTGGCTTTACTAGTTCTTCCAATTTATTGATTCTTGGATCTGGAACGTTTACAACTCCAATATTAGGTTCGATAGTACAAAATGGAAAGTTGGCACTTTGCGCTTTTGCGTTCGATAAACAATTGAATAATGTTGATTTTCCAACATTCGGTAACCCTACAATTCCTGCTTTCATGATATGTTTGTTTACAAATAACAGTTGTCTATTACTTGTCTTTAGTAATTCCTTTTTTAAAGTTTGCAAATATAAGATATAAAGACATTACTCCACAAATATTCCCCCTTCCTTTTACATTTAGCTCACAAGAATAATTCTAATACTAAAATTTTCATCTAGTAACAACTCAAAACGCATCAATTTTGTTGCGCTAAATGGTTTTAATTAAAATAGAATGTACTTTCTCTTGTTTAAAGTCTCACTACCATTCTTAAAGCTAATATTGACAATTCTCTAAAAATCACCGGATGAAATAAACATTTCAAAAAAAAGAAAAACATAAATTAAACCTATATAATTACCAATTGCTTTTTTTCTAATAGTTATGATTGGTCGGAATTACTGTTTTGATAAATATTTTTGAATTTTTAGATAAAATATAACATTTTATGTTTTTTATGTTAATATTATGTTATATTAGCCCCAATAATTAACCAATAACCAACCAAACTTAATGATTATGAAAAAAATCGCGTTATTATTCTTTTTGTTTAATGTCTCGTTTATGATGGCCCAAAAAGAAGTATCAGGAACCGTAAAAGACAAGACGGGTACTCCGCTTCCAGGAGTTAATGTTCAGGAAAAAGGAACAAAAAATGGGGTGTCTACTGATATGAATGGTAGCTACAAACTAAATGTAAATGAAGGAGCCACATTAGTTTTTAGTTATGTAGGCTTTATTACAGTTACAAAATCAGCTTCAGCAGCTATTATCGATGTTAACTTAGAAGAAGAAGAAGGTGGTCAAAAACTAGATGAAGTTGTAGTTACAGGAACACGTACAGCACCTAGAAGTAATACTACAAGTGCATTGCCTATTGACGTATTGTCATCGAAAGATTTGACTGCTACAGGACAAGCGACTTTTGATAAGGCATTACAGTACAGAATTCCGTCCTTTAATACTGTAAACACACCAGTAAATGACGCTACTTCATTATTGGATCCATATGAAATAAGAAATATGGGACCTAGTAGAACATTAATCTTAATTAATGGTAAACGTAAAAATTTGAGTTCATTATTGTATGTTCAAACTTCTCCAGGACGAGGAGAAACGGGAGCTGATATATCAGCAATACCAACAGAGGCTATTGAAAGAGTTGAGATTTTAAGAGATGGTGCTTCTGCTCAATATGGTTCTGATGCAATTGCAGGGGTAATGAATATTATCTTGAAAAAGAATAGCACCGATGGTTCAGTAACCTTAAGAACTGGTATTACAGCTGAGGGTGATGGAGAAATGCTTGGTATTACTGTAAACAACGGAACTACGGTAGGAGATAAAGGTTTTCTAAATTACACTATTGATTTCTCTAAAGTGAATCAAGCTAATAGACCTGGAAAAGTTGATGCTGATGGTGATTTTAATGATTTCGTAAAAGTAAATCCTGATGTATATGGTAGTTATGTTAATGATGACAATACTCTGGGTGGTACTGATATATCTGGAATGACAGAAGCTGAAAAGGAAGCAACTTTTGCCGCATATCAAGGGTCTGCAGATTATAATGCAAAATTCGCTACAATAAACCAAGGAAATACAACTGGTAAACAATCTGTTGTTGATTTTTTAAAGGAAAAACCAGACGCTGGAAATATCAATGGATCTCCCGAAACGGCAGCTGCTAAATTTGAAATTAATGGTGGGAACGAAATCAACGAAAATACAAATTTGTATTATAATGCGGCTTATGTCTATAAAAAAGTTAACTCATATGCCAACTACAGAACACCATACTGGAGATCAATTAAAAATCCTTTTGAAAATTCAGGTATTCCAAATTGGGGAATTGGAGCTACCTATCCAACTTATTACAAAGATTTTTTTAGTAATGGTTCTGCTGCAGCTTATAGAGGTTATGTTCCAACTTTTGAGGGAGATTTAAATGATTATAACGCTACTTTAGGTTTTACAACTACAAAGAATGGGTGGAAGAGCGATGTTAGTATCACTACAGGAGGAAATAGCCAAACTTATACTGTGCAAAACTCTGTAAATAGATCAGATATTATTGATACTGATACTGGCGAGCATGTGTATCAAGAAAATAGCCCTATCTACTTCAAACCAGGAGGAACTTCATTTAACCATATCGTAGGTAATATTGATATTTCAAAAACGCTTTCTGATCATATTAGTATAGCTTTTGGATCGGAGTTTAGAACAGAAACTTTTGGTGTTCAAGAAGGAGACAAAGCCTCTTGGGACGGATTAGGAGCTGATTCATTTGCTGGTAACCGTCCGGAAAATTCAGGAAAATGGAATCGTTACAACTTTGGAGCTTATTTGGATGTAGCTTATGATGTGACCAAAGATTTCTTAATTAATGGTACTGCTCGTTATGAAGACTATAGTGATTTTGGAAATGCAACTGTTTGGAAATTAAGTTCAAGATACAAATTTCTTGATGACAAAGTTACTTTAAGAGGATCTGTATCAACTGGATTCAGAGCTCCGACTTTACACCAAATCTACACTCAAAAATCACAATATTCTTTTGTGCCTGGTGCAGGAATTCAAGTAAGTGGAATCATTAACAATATTTCTCCACAAGCGCGTCAATTAGGTATACCTCAATTGGATGCTGAAAAATCAACAAATATTACAGTTGGGATAGGATCAAAACCATTTAAAAATTTCAATTTCACTCTTGATTATTACAATATCAAAGTGGAAGACAGAATCGTATTGGGTGATAAACAAGATACTCAGTTTGGATCAGTTGCTTGGTTTTCTAACTCTTTTGATACTAGGACTTCAGGGTTGGATGTCGTAATGAATTACAATAATATTGGAATAGGATCTGGAAAATTAGGGTTCAATTTATCGGGTAATATTACTTTCGAAAATGAAAGAATCTCTCCAGTTACTAATAACAGCTTTAGTCAAACACTGGAATCATTAATGTTTACTTCAAGACCGGAAACAAAATGGATTTTGGGAGCCAATTATGAAATTGGTAAATTTGGTTTCTCTCTTAACAACACTTACTTTGGTAAAACAACTTTCAATCAAGATGGTTTAAATGCTGATCTAAAAACAGAGTTTATTCCTAAAATTGTTACTGATTTAGGAATTAATTTTTCAGCAACAGATAAATTAACTTTAGCATTGAATGTAAATAATATTTTTAATGTATTGCCTGAGTGGAAATTTGTAGCTGAAAATGCTGCGGGAAGTGCTCTTTTAGCTGATCCAGCTCAAGTAAAAAATCAATATAACTTAATTACTTTCAACGGCCGTTATGATAACACGACTTATGATGGATCTCATTTCAGCCAATTAGGGACAATGTTGAATTTATCATTAAACTATAAATTCTAATTTTGTATCACAATTTTCAAAAGAGCTATCTTCGGGTAGCTCTTTTTTTTTTTTTTTTATTTTTTT
>DATEOV010000375.1:0-2663 GCA_035273645.1 Flavobacterium sp.
AGAATACATTTTATATTCCGTTCCTTCACTATTTCTAGTATAGCCTTTTAGCGGTTCACAAACATTTGACAAATCAAGCAAAGCATCACTTTTTTGATTATTACTGATATTTCTCAACAAACCTTCCTTACTTTTTATATGCGTCAATCCCAATTCTTCCAGTCTAAAAGAAACCGTTTTCAGTCTTTTACGCAAGCTGTTAATATCAGTCACACTCTCATTAGACCATAAACGTTCTGCAATTGCAGCAGTTCTTGGCCAAATTCTGCTATCTATAGTAGCAGGAGTTGCTAATTCTGTCCACATTGGCGCTTCTCCTCCTAAAATTCTTGCTTTTTCTTCATCGGTCAGAGCCACATTTTTTGGCATTGGGTCAACTTTATAATGATCTTCAATTCCATAAACCAAATCAATATAGTATCCATTAGACAAAACAGTTTTATATCCTCCTTTTACAGCCTCAACTAATGATTGTCCAGCTTTCTGCCCTTCGTTTGCTCCTTTCCAAGAATGAATTATTGCATCTTTGGACATATTTTTGGTCATAATTTCTTCCCAGCCCATTAATTCTTTGTTGTGTTTTTTGAGCATCGGAACTAATTGCATTGTAAAATACGTTTGCAATTCATGATTGTTTGCTAAATTATGTTTCTTCTTGAATTCCTGAATTTTCGGATTAGAATCCCAGTCTTTGCCTTCATTTTCGTCTCCCCCAATATGGAAAAACTTCCCAGGAAATAGAGGACAAACTTCATCGAAAATAGAACTTAACAACTCATATGTTTTTGGGTTTGAAGGATCCAAAGTTGGAGAAAAAATTCCCGCATTTCTTTCAAGAGTATACGATTGTATTTGTGTAAATTCTTGTCCTTTCTCACCTGAATTCAAATGTAAGTTCACCACTTTACTTCCTATTTCTGGATAAGCAGTCAATATAGCCGTTCCATGACCTGGAACATCTATTTCTGGAACTACTAAAATCCCTCTATCCGAAGCATATTTCACAACACTTTTAATTTCTTCTTGGGTATAATAATTTCCATCCGATGCCATTTGAATCAGTTTCGGATGTTTTTTCATTTCAATTCTCCATCCTTGATCATCTACTAAATGCCAATGAAAAACATTCATCTTTACAGATGCCATTCCATCCAAATTGCGTTTTATCACATCAACAGGCATGAAATGTCTTGCTCCATCAATCATTAAACCTCTCCAAGTAAATCTTGGAAAATCTGAAATTTTAGAAGTCGGAAAATAAAATGATTTACTATTGTTTTGCAATAATTGCAGTAAGGTTTCCATTGCATGCAAAGCTCCTACATCAGTTGTTGCATTTATGGTTATCTTATTAGCAGCTATATCCAATAAGTAACTCTCATCTTCATATAATTCAATTTTACCTGCTCTAACACAATTGATTTGCAATTCAGCATCAGGAACTTCATTTAAACCTTTTACAAAGCCTTGATTGAAAAACAAACCAGTTCTTCCATCTAATCGTCTTAAAAAATTAGTGGCACCAATAAATATCCTTGAATTTGGAGCTCCAGTGATATTCACTTTGAAGTTCTTTGTCAATGGAAATGCACCTTCTGAAAGAGAAATATTTTGAGGCCAAGGCATAATATTTAATTGCTCTTTACTAATTTGAGCAGATGAAATAATAGAGGCAAATAAAAAAATTATGATGTATTTCATTTTATAAAAGAAAGTATATTAAAAATCTGAATTTCAAAAAAATGGTGCAAAACAAGTGCTAAACTCCAGAATTCATAGTTCATACAAAAACTCAGAGTCTAGCCCTTTAAAACACTCAAAACAAAAAGTGGTATTTAGTACTCAAAACGTTTAAAAGCTTCAATCGCTTCATATTCGGCAAGTCCTAATTTATCGTATAATTTTGCCGTATTTTTATTTCGATCCTCGGCTCTAACCCAAAATTCTCTCGAATCATTTCCTTGGAACATCACTCTGTCTTTTTGGGACTGGTGGTATAAAATGGCCTGTCTTTTCAACATTACTTCGTCCGGACTCAATGGAACGGCCATGTCAATTTCGTGAATATCCCATTCATGCCAAGCGCCTCTATACAACCACAACCAACAATCGTTCATGAATGGTTTCGATTTTAAAGCTTTCATGGCCGCAAAAATGGCATTCAAGCATACTTCATGAGTTCCGTGTGGATCTGCCAAATCCCCTGCAGCAAATACTTGATGCGGTTTGATTTTCTCAATAATATCTTTTACAATAGCAATATCTTCAGGACCTAATGGCTTCTTTTGAACCATACCCGTTTCATAGAACGGCATATCCAAGAAATGGGTATTTTCGTCTTTCAAACCGATGTATCTTGTTGCCGCATAAGACTCACGTCTTCTTATCAATCCTTTTAATTTACGCACTTCGTCAGAATCGCTTTGCCCTAGTGGTTTAGAATTAATAGAATCAATTACCGATTGAAAATCAATTCCAGATTTATTTCCCTCAGTAAAATCATTGCACACTTCGGCAAACTTCAATGCCTCATCATCAGTTACCGCAATGTTACCTGAAGTTTGATAAACCACATGTACATCATGACCTTGTTTGATTAATTTGGCAAATGTTCCTCCCATCGAGATAACGTCGTCATCTGGATGTGGACTGAACAGAATCAC
>DATEOV010000376.1:0-3504 GCA_035273645.1 Flavobacterium sp.
ATTTTTCAAAAAAAACAAAAAATGTAGTGCATTGCGAAATCAACACTGAATTATCCAACATTGTTCAACACAACTGCAAACAATTAAACATCAATAACATCACTTGTTATGCAGGAGATAGTTTTGAAACATTATCAAACACAAACACCAAATGGGATTGGATTTACATAGATCCTTCCAGAAGAAATGACAGTAAAGGAAAGGTATTCATGCTAAAGGATTGCTTACCTAATGTGCCTGAAAATCTGAAATTTTATTTTGAAAAATCTGATTCTATCTTAATAAAAACGGCACCAATATTGGACATTACTGCCGGTATTAATGAGCTAAATTATATCAAATCGATACATATAGTTGCTGTTGACAATGAAGTAAAAGAATTGCTTTGGGAATTAAACAAAGACTACAAAGGATCTGTTATCATTAAAACTGTAAACCTTTTAAAAGAGAAAACAGAAAGATTTGAATTTGTTTTAAATGAAATCCACGAACAACCATCTTTTAGTTTACCTCAAAAATACCTTTACGAACCCAATAGCTCCATTATGAAATCAGGAGGTTTTGATCAAGTAGCGCTTTTTTATGGATTGAATAAATTGCATAAACATTCCCACTTATATACCTCTGATGAACAAAAAAAATTTCCTGGAAGAATTTTTGAAATTAAAAATTGTATTGCTTATGGCAAAAGCGAAATGAAACAATATTTAGAAAATCAGAAAGCCAATATTACGACACGAAATTTTTCAGATTCGGTTGAAAGTATCCGAAAAAAATGGAAAATCAAAGATGGTGGGGATTTGTATTGTTTTTTTACAACCGATGAAAATAACACTAAAATTGTTTTAATTTGCACCAAAATAAAATAAAATGAAATCGCCACTAATAAACAGTTTGCGAAAGCAAAACCTATAAAAAGAAAGGCGATACCATGCTTCCAAATTTAAATACTATAAATAAATGAAATACATACTTGTTACAACCTTATGCCTTTTAAGTTTTAATCTTTTTGCTCAAAAACCTTGCGAATACGCAACAAATATCACCGACTCTATTGGAACCTACAAATCCACAAAAGAATATTTAATTAGTGAAAAGGTTTTTGGAGGAAATTCTAATTACATTTTTTATTCTTTAGCATTGACTGATGGATTACCAACACTAAACTTACAACTTATACAAAAAAGTAAAGAGTTTGTAAAAGCAAATTGTTTTGACAAAGATTCAAAAATTCACCTTCAACTCCAAAATGGTAAAATTGTCACACTTTTACACATAGACCAAGAAAGTTGTGGAACTATGCTACGAGATGACAAAGGCTTTGATAATAGAGTGAAATCAGGATTTTTTATGTTCACGAAAGAAAACTATGAAGACTTAAAAAAATCTCCTGTTTCCTTAATGCGAATAAAATACCTAACAGATATCGAGGACATCATATTCAAAAAAGAATTTACCGCTGAATTAGACGGAAAAGTATACCGTCCAGAAACTTATTTCATAGACAACTTACGTTGTGTAGAATAAATATCTTTTCTAAAAAAAACAAAAAACCTTTTAAAATGAGTTAAGATTCATTTTCAAAGGTTTTATTTATGCGTTATAACTCTCTTGATTATCATTTTGCTTATCAATGTTGATAACATAATTTTTTACATTTCGTACTACCATTGGAACTAGTAATCCTACAACAACCACTTCAACAAATGTAATTCCAGATTTATTTTCTGGCCCAATACATTTAAAAAAACTATTCTGTAATATCCTTTTCATCTAACAATTCTTTACTTTCTATAAATTTAAAAAATGAAATTAATCAAGTCAATCTCATTAGTATTAAATCAAAAACTGAATTTAAAAGCAAATTTTATCGAATGCAATTATCTTCAATATTGGGGTTAATTTATTCTAACTTTAAACCACTGTTATTAAATGATTTAAAGCGCGAAAGTAAAGATATAAATCATTTAAACAACAATATAATCGATGAAATGCATATTTCACACTTATTTCAATGTCAATTCTTACGAAATACACAACTGCTGTACCTCCAGATACTTAACATTTTCAACTTTCAGCAAGAAAAAAACATCATCAAACATAGCTTTTTGTAACTCACTAGTACATAGAATACAATAAAAAAGAGTTTCTTTTGAAGTAAAAAAAGGAAAGAATTAAAAATAAACAAGGCTATTTACATTCCCATTTAAAATTGGAAACTTTATCATTTAAACCAGCCTTCAAATTATAGTGCCACCACTCTGAGTCAAAAGAATTAAAATGCTCCTTGACCATGATCTTTTTCAATAGATTTCTATTATTTAGTATTTCTTTAGAAAAACCTCGATAATCATGACTGGCTTCTTTTCCAAAAAAATCAAAAGAAGTTCCCATATCTAATTCTTTTCCTTCAAAATCCACAAGTGTGATATCTACAGCCCCTCCTCTATTATGAATAGAACCTTTACTTGGGTTTGCTACGTATTGAGGATTTGAAACTATTGCCCACATTCTTTTTTGAATATCTAAAGGTCGGTAACAATCAAAAAGTTTTATTTTAAAACCTTTCTTCATAAATCTTTTATTGGCCAAAATCAGTGCTTTTACAGTTTTATAACGCAAATAGCATTCAGCACAATCATATACTTTAGATTTCAAAAAATTGTCATCTGTGGCATACTTCATATCATACATAAAATCTTGACTGAAGTCTTTTAAATTTACAAAAGTAGTATCATTTACAGCATCGAAAGATGTTGATGCATTTGCAACAGTTTGTGAATTACAGTTGAACAGGTTTAGAAGAAAAAGAAAAACTAAAAAGGGCTTGAAATAAAAAGTCATAGGAAATAAATTTTCATAAAAATAAGAAAATTTAAAAGGTTTAGAAAAGTAAATCTACCCTAAAACAAAAAAACCTTACAATCAAAGATTATAAGGTTTCTTGTGAACGCAGAAGCAGCTACTTTACAGAAAAGTACCAAACCGCTCAAAATGACAAGTGTATCCATTGGGACTCTTTATAAGGTAGTCTTGGTGATATTCTTCAGCTGGCCAAAATTTTGTATAAGGCTCCAGTGTTGTAACCACTTTACCTGGCCATCTTCCCGAATCATCAACTATCTTGAAGACTTCGTTAGCAACTTCTCGCTCTTGATCATTCTGGATAAATATAGCAGATCGATAACTGGAGCCCCTGTCATTCCCCTGACTATCTACTGTTGTTGGGTCATGCACCCTGAAAAAATAATCCAATAACTCCTTGTATGATGTTTCATTTGGATCGTATGTAATTTCTATTGCTTCTGCATGCCCAGGATGGTTGTGATAAGTTGGATTCTCATTCTGACCGCCCAAATAGCCTACTTCAGTGTCCTTTACACCTGGACGTACGCGGAACAGATCTTCCATTCCCCAAAAACAGCCCCCTGCGATGTACGCTTTTTTTAAATTTTCCATATTTAATATTTATTAAATTCATAGTAATAATGGATTACAACAATA
>DATEOV010000377.1:0-3378 GCA_035273645.1 Flavobacterium sp.
AATTTTAATGCAACGGGGATTTTATACGGTGTTATCGCAGGAATTGATGCTTGGAGAGATGCTGGTTTATCAATGGAAATACAGGAAGAGCCTGATTGGGACAGCGGAACTATTTTTGGAGCAGGAACATCGGGAATTGACAAACTTCGGGAGAGTATTTATAAAATTGATGATTTCAAAGGTAGAAATTTAGGAAGTACCACCGTAATTCAAACAATGAATAGCGGAATAAGTGCTTATTTAGCGGGGAAATTGGGGTTGGGTAATCAAGTTACAACCAATTCATCTGCTTGTACGACTGGAACCGAAAGTATTGTTATGGCGTATGAACGTATAAAATCCGGTAAAGCTAAAAGAATTCTTGCTGGAAGCACCAGTGATTCTGGTCCTTATGTTTGGGGAGGGTTTGATGCTATGCGAGTCTGTACATTTAGGCATAACGATTCACCTGAAAAAGGTTCAAGGCCTATGTCTGCGAGCGCTTCGGGGTTTGTGCCTGCGAGTGGTGCAGGAGCTTTGGTTTTGGAAGATATGGAGGCAGCCTTGGCAAGAGGTGCTAGAATATATGCAGAAGTTTTAGGAGGAGATTTGAATTCCGGGGGACAAAGAGGTTTGGGAACATTAACTGCTCCAAATCCTGTGGCTGTTCAAAAATGCATTCAGAATGCGATGAAGAGTTCAGGAATTACAGCTCAAGATGTTGATTTGATTAATGGTCATCTTACTGCTACAAGTAAAGATAGTTTGGAAGTTTCGAATTGGAGTGTAGCTTTAAATAGAGGAGGAGTGGATTTTCCTTATGTTAATTCATTAAAATCTACTGTGGGACATTGTTTATCTGCTGCGGGGAGCATTGAAAGTGTGGCTAGTGTATTGCAATTGTATCAAGGATTTATCTTTCCTAATCGTAATTGCGAAGATTTGCATCCAGAAATTACAGAAATAGTCGATTCGTCAAGAATTCCACTGCAACTGCTTGAAAAAGATTTAAATGTTATTTTGAAAGCTAGTTTTGGTTTTGGAGATGTGAATGGATGTGTTGTTTTTAAAAAATATATATCTTAGTAAAATAAAGTCTTAGTAGTTGGTTTAACAAAACAAAATAACTTTATGAGTAGAGAAGCGACAATAGAACAGTTAAAGAATATAGTAAAGCCATATATTCAAAATCAAGAAGCATTTGATTCTCTTACGGAAGAAACAGATTTTGTGAATGATTTGAGAATCAATTCGGCTAATTTGGTAGATGTAATATTAGATATTGAAGAAAAATTTGATATTATAATTGATAATGAATCGATGGAGAAAATGGTTAATGTAAAATCAGCTATTGGTGTTATTGAGACCGAATTGTTAAAAGAATGATTGGTAATGATATAGTAGATCTTGATTTGGCCCGAAAAGAAAGTAATTGGAAAAGGAAAGGTTTTTTGGATAAAATTTTTTCTTTGCATGAGCAACACTTGATTCTCAATAACTCTAATCCAGAACTCATGGTTTGGAATTTATGGAGCAGAAAAGAGGCTGCGTATAAGATTTATAATCGTGAAACTGGAATTCGAGGATACTTTCCAGAGCTATTAAAATGTCATTATGAAGATGAAATTTCTGGAACCGTTTCTATAGACGGATTTATTTTTTATACGAAAACTCAAATTACGAATGAATATATTTATTCTATAGCTGTTGCTGAAATACCTATTTTTAATAAAATAAAGTCTTTGGAATCTTTAGAAAATATAAAAAAAGAGAATGGTATTCCTTATATTTTGGATGCTGTCTCAAATGCAATCGTTCCAGTTTCCATAACACATCATGGATGTTTCCAAAAAATAATAACATTGCATCAATAAGGGAAGTCTATTTAATTCCCAATCTGTTCTTTAATTTTAAAAACAGTAATGCAATGGAATATGCATCTTCTGAAGGAGATCTTCGATAGCTTTTTGGTAATTTGAAAATTTCTAATAATTCATCAAGTGAAAACTGTTTGTCATTGATGTCTACTAGTTTTCGATACATTACATCAATATCTAATGCTTCATTTTTTAATCTGCCACAATCTAATCTTAAGAGTGCGCTATTGATCATATCTACATCAAAATCGACATGATGACCAATTAAAACTGCATTCCCGATAAAATCTATAAAGGCGTGAATTGCTTCTGGTTCACTCAATTTTTTCATTTTGCTTTCCAAAATAAACTCATTTGATAAACCATTATCGTGGAAATACTTGTATTGCAGAAAAATAGACTCAAAACTGTCACCAATATGAATTTTGTTGTTCACAATAGCAAAAGAACCGATCGACAAAATAACATCCTTATCAGGATTTAGTCCAGATGTTTCTGTAGATAATACAACATATCGCTTTGATTTATGTTCAAACTTAGCAAGGTAAGTTTTCCAAAAATCAGGATGTTCTTTATTTATGTTTTTTAGCCAATCTAGCATCATTATGAAAATTGTGTTAGTTTGAAATTACTTTTAATTAATTCTTCCAGTTCTTTCATTGGGACTAAGGCATTCTTTAATTTTTCTTTGTCTAACTTGGTTAGTTCGCTCAGGTTTATGTATTGTCCTGAATTTTCGTTTTTTAAACCTTCATTTACTCTGAATTTTGATAAAGTCAAAAATGCTTCAGCGCAATTTAAGTAAATATCTGAATTTTTCGCGTCAATAATTGCTAATTGTTTGAAGCGCAGGTAGGTGCTGTTTAGTCCTTTTATGCTAAAATGCAAGGCAAACAGTCTGGCTCCATCAATTAAGGGCATTAATGCTCTTGTTTTTATGTCAAATTTGTTTTTATTTGGTCCTTCTTCTTCCAGAACAAATTTCTTGAAAAAAGTAAGTGGAGAATTTTTTCTTAATGCATCATTTCCTAGGAAGTCGAAAAATAATGTATTGTGATCTAAGTCTTTTAGGATGACATTTTCGATAGCTTCAAATATCTTTTTTTCTCCAAAAACAAGTTCCAAATCAAAGAAAATACTACTAAGGTCATTACTGTTTTCACCTGGAGTATTCATCCAGCTGTCATATTGTTTAGTCCAGTCTGTCAGTGATTTACACCAAAGCATGTTGCTGGCCATATGCCCATTTGGACATAATTCATAGCCAACTTTTTCCAGAGTTGCAGTTGTTCTTTTTGCTAATTTCAAGAAATAATCCCTTACGTCTCTATATTTATCAGGAGCCACATCTTCAAATATCAATATACTGTCTTGATCTGTTAGTAATAATTGCTCTTTTCTACCCTGGCTTCCAATACTTAACCATGAAAATCTTGCAGGAGGGGAGCCTAAATCTAAAATAGACAACTCAACGGCACGTTTTAATATAGCGGAGTTTATTTCACTGGCTATGTTATTTATA
>DATEOV010000378.1:0-4670 GCA_035273645.1 Flavobacterium sp.
TCAATAAAGGACATAAAATAAAGTATTGCTCAGGATCAATAGTTTATCATGTTGGAGGGGCTACTTTGCAACAAGCAAACCCCAAAAAAACGTTTCTAAATTTTAGAAATTCTTTGTTGATGTTAACCAAGAATTTACCACAAAACACTCTTTTTCAGGTGCTTGTAGTAAGAATGTTATTAGATGGAGTTGCTGGGGTTAAATTCATATTAGAGGGTCAATTTGCTCATTGTTGGGCTATTATACGAGCACATTTTTCTTTTTATAGGTTATTTTTAAGAAATTATAAAAAAAGAGAAAAAAAGCAAATTGAAATATACTTTAAAACAAAAAGCATCGTTTATGGTTATTATGTTAAAAGCGGCACAGTTTTTGCTGAAGTTATTTAACAATATTTTACATTTAAAATTAACATTTAAAAACTAACTTTGTAATTCACGTTTAATTAAAATTTGCATTCTATGAAAAAATTAATGATCACTCTATCAGCTTTAGCTCTTTTGACATCATGTGTGTCTAAAAAAGAATATGCAGCTTTGGAAGCTAAGAATAAAGAAACACAAGATTTGCTAAATACTTGTACAGTAAAACTAAATTCTTGCTTAGAAGAAAAAGCGGGTCTTAAAGCTACTGTAGATGGATTGAGAGAAACTAATCAGCACTTGATAAGCACTTCAAAAGACATGACGGTTTTGTCAACTAAAGGTGCAGAAAATATCGAAAAAGCTTTAGAATCTATTAAAGAGAAAGATTTAAAAATCAGCAGAATGCAAGATGCTTTGACTAAAAAAGACAGCGTTACCCTTGCAGTTGTTACTAGTTTGAAATCAGTTGTTGGAATGGATGATAAAGACATCGAAATCAATGTTGATAAAGGTGTGGTTTTTATCTCTATTTCGGATAAAATGTTATTCAAAAGTGGTAGCTATGAAGTAAGTGATAAAGCAAAAGGAGTTTTAGCGAAAGTAGCCAAAGTTGTAAATGATAAGCCAGACTTTGAATGTATGGTTGAAGGACATACGGATACTGACGTACTAAAAGGAAATTCTTGCTTAATTGATAATTGGGATTTAAGTGTTAAGCGTTCTACTGCTATTATACGTATCTTATCTAGTGATTTAGGTGTTAATCCAGCACAATTAATTGCTGCAGGTAGAAGTTCTTACGTTCCTTTGGTGCCTAATGATTCTCCAGAAAACAAATCTAAAAACAGAAGAACTCGTATTTATGTAATGCCAAAAATAGATCAGTTTTATGATATGGTTGAAAAAGAAATGAAAAAACCAACAGCTGCAACTACAACAACAGCACCGGTTCAAAAATAAATCAATCTTAAAGTTTTTAAAAACGCCTCGAATAATTTCGAGGCGTTTTTTTTATACGTATGTTCCACCATAAAATAACTATATAAAAAAACAGAACCGAAGTCCTGTTCTTTATTTGACCAATCTTTAAATTTATAAAATTGAATGTATTTTAAATAATATCTAAGCTTCCCTTGCCTTCTCTAACTATAATAGGTTCATCTCCTGATAAATCGATAATAGTTGATCCTACATTATCCCCATAACCTCCATCGACAACCAAGTCCACTAAATTTTGCCATTTTTCAAAAATAAGCTCTGGATCGGTTGTGTATTCTATCACTTCATCTTCATCTCGAATGGATGTTGAAACAATTGGATTTCCAAGTTGACGCACTATTTCTAATGCAATTGAATTATCAGGAACACGGATACCAACGGTTGTTTTCTTTTTAAATTCTTTAGGCAAATTATTATTGCCCGGAAGAATAAAAGTATATGGTCCAGGTAAGGCTCTTTTAAGCAGTTTAAAGGTGGAAGTATCTATTTGCTTTACATAGTCTGATAAATTGCTCAAATCGTGGCAAATAAACGAAAAATTAGCTTTTTCCAACTTCACTCCTTTTATTTTGGCAATTTTTTCAAGAGCTCGAGAATTGGTTATATCGCAACCCAATCCATAAACTGTATCAGTTGGATAAATAACTAAACCACCGTCTTGAAGCACTTTTACAACTTTTGCAATAGCGGCTTCACTTGGTTTGTCGGGGTAAATTTTTATTATCTGAGCCATGTTATTTTTTGTTTAAATTTAAAAGAGTTTGAATGTTTAGAGCTGTTCTGAATGAAACTTGAAATTTGATACATTTTCTTATCCGATGATATCCAATTTTGCAAAACGCAACAATAATTTTTTTAAACCACCAACTTCAAACTTGATTTCCGCTTTTTTATCGGCGCCAACACCTTCTAGATTGATGACTTGTCCTTTTCCGAAGCGTTCATGCATCACCACATTTCCTGCAACTAGTGTATTGTCAAATAAATTAGCGCTTCCAGCCGAAGTTCCACTTGAGACGGGTTTCAATTTTCGCAAATTAATATCCGACTTTGGTTCATTATCTGTAACGTGTTTTGGTGGTGTACTTCCTATCGGTTTGGCCAATCGCAATTTGGATTTATCCACATCACCAAAAATATCACTGTCAATCATAGGTTTGAAACGGTAATTGCTTTCAGCTGGTGTAAGGTATTCCAGATATTGTCCATCAATTTCTTCAATAAAACGCGAGGGTTCACTGTCTGTCAATTTTCCCCAACGGTAACGTGATTGGGCATATGTTAAATATGCCTGATGCTCCGCACGAGTTAAAGCTACGTAAAATAATCGACGTTCTTCTTCCAGTTCGCTTCGAGTACTCATACTCATTGCGCTTGGGAACAAATCTTCCTCCATTCCTACCACAAAAACATGAGGAAATTCAAGTCCTTTGGCCAAGTGGATTGTCATCAATGCCACACGGTCCTCATCACTGGTATCTTTGTCCAAGTCGGTTGCAAGAGCCACATCTTCCATAAATTCTGATAAAGCGCCACGAGCACCATCAACCTCTTTTTGTCCTTCGGTAAAATCCTTTACCCCATTCAATAACTCTTCTATGTTTTGAATACGTGCCATTCCTTCGGGAGTAGCATCTTTTTTTAATTCTTGAATCAAACCGGTTTTTTTGGCTACATGATCGGTAAGATAAAAAGCATCCTGATTCTCATTGATCACCTGAAAACTCTGAATCATCGTAACAAAATCAAGCAATTTATGTTTGGTTCCCGAATTCAGTTTCAAGTCAATTCGCTCAATGTTTTGCATCACTTCAAAAATCGAACGCTTGTAATGATTGGCCGCAATAGTTAGTTTTTCGATAGTTGTATTCCCAATTCCTCGCGCAGGATAATTGATAACACGTATCAAAGCTTCTTCATCTTTTGGATTAATCACCAATCGAAGGTAGCATAACACATCTTTCACCTCTTTTCTTTGATAAAAAGATAACCCTCCATAAATTCGGTAAGGAATATCTCTTTTTCGCAATGCATCCTCAATTGCACGGGATTGTGCATTCGTACGGTACAAAACCGCAAAAGCTCCATTGTGTAAGTGATTGGTCATTTTTTGTTCCCAAATCGTACCGGCTACAAAGCGTCCTTCTTCATTATCGGTAATACTGCGATGTACTTTTATTTTAGGGCCAAATTCATTGGCCGTCCAAACCACCTTGTCAAGTTTTACTTTGTTTTTGTCAATTATGGTATTAGCCGCTTCCACAATATTTTTAGTCGAACGATAATTTTGTTCGAGCCTAAAGGTTTTTACACCTTCATAATCTTTTTGGAAGTTCAAAATATTATTGATATTAGCACCGCGGAAAGCATAAATACTTTGCGCATCATCACCCACCACACAAATATTTTGAAATTTATCAGACAAAGCGCGAACAATCAAATACTGGGAATGGTTGGTATCTTGGTACTCATCCACCAAGAGGTAGCGAAAACGGTTTTGGTATTTCGCTAAAACTTCTGGGAAGCGAGTCAATAATTCGTTGGTTTTCAATAATAAATCATCAAAATCCATTGCTCCAGATTTAAAACAACGATCCACATAATGCTGATAAATCTCCCCCATTCTAGGCTTCTTGCTCATCGCATCGGCCTCTTGTAAATCGGGATCGTTAAAATAGGCTTTTACGGTAATCAGGCTATTCTTAAAATTCGAAATTCTACTCAAAACCTGTTTCGGTTTGTATACATCACGATCCAATTGCAATTCTTTGATAATTCCCGAAATGGCACGTAAAGAATCCTGCGAATCATAAATAGTAAAGTTTGAAGGATAACCCAAATGTTCTGCTTCCGAACGTAAAATTCGAGCAAAAACAGAGTGAAAAGTCCCCATCCATAAATTTTTGGCTTCGCTGGCACCAACAATATCCGAGATACGTTTTTTCATCTCCCTTGCGGCCTTATTGGTAAAGGTAAGTGACAGAATATTAAATGGATCAACACCTTGGTGCATCAAATAAGCAATCCTGATGGTAAGCACACGAGTTTTTCCGGAGCCTGCACCCGCAATAATTATCATAGGACCATCCTTTTGTAATACAGGTTCGCGTTGTGCCTCGTTAAGTTGTTCTATATATTTTTGCATGAAATAGATACTGTTTTATGCAAAAATAAGAATTTAAGAATGAATAAACGAGTCTTAGCAGAATTCAAATAATAGAATTTAGATAGCAGTTTTCAGATGTAAAAAACTAAATTTAGGATTCTGCAATCTGCAATCTAAACTCTGCAATCTAAAATAATATG
>DATEOV010000379.1:0-20644 GCA_035273645.1 Flavobacterium sp.
GGATAAAAAGTAAGTGAAGATTTTAAGAGATAATTTTTTTATAAGACAGTTAATGAAGAACCAAATCAATTAATTAATAATCATTATAAATAATTATTAATTATAATTAGAAATATTCTATTTTTACAGTCGTGAAACTTCTAAACACCATTTTATCAGTTATCATTTTGGCACTTTCCTGTATGCCATGTACTGATATGGAAGGAAGTCGCGTTTCTCATTTGTCAGCAAAATTTACTTCAAATAATGACAGTCATTCACATAATGGGCAAATCGATTTATGTTCCCCTTTTTGTGCGTGTAATTGCTGTAGCACACATGTGGTAACCTATTTTCCTATAATCCCACCTGATTTGCCAATAGTTACTTGTGTAATCAAAATATCTTTACCAACTACCTATAAGTCAATTTTTTCTTCCAATTTCTACGGAAGTATTTGGCAACCACCTCAAATAGCATAATGATGCCCGTCCTGATAGCTATCGGGACTCGGGTTAGAAAATTGTGAGCTTATCACAAATAATGGCAAATATTCTATTTGCTAATTTCTAATTCATTATAATATTTCGATGTTAGACAAAATCATACAATTTAGTATAAAGAACAAATTCATTATACTTTTATTTACTCTTGCACTTATAGCTTGGGGAAGCTATTCTATTAAAAATTTACCACTGGATGCCTTGCCAGACATAACCAATAATCAGGTGCAGATAATTACTACTGCACCAACATTGGCAAGTCAGGAAGTAGAACAATTAATTACCTATCCACTCGAACAATCCGTAAAAACTATTCCAAAAGTAATTGAATTGAGAAGTATATCTCGTTTTGGCCTCTCTGTAGTGACGGTTGTTTTTAAAGATGATGTAGATATTTATTGGGCAAGAGAGCAAATATTTCAGCGCTTAAAACAAGCTGAAGAAAACATACCTAAATATGCTGGTTCGCCTGAATTGGCACCAATTTCAACTGGTCTAGGAGAAATATACCAATATGATGTCTATGCAAAAAAAGGCTATGAACACAAATACGATGCCGTAAAATTAAGAACCATACAAGATTGGATTATCATTCCACAATTACAGGGTGTTGAAGGTGTTGCCGATATCAGTTCTTGGGGAGGAAAATTAAAACAATATGAAGTTGCAATCAATCCTAATAGACTGAACAGTTTGGGAATAACCATTACTGATATTTTTGATGCTCTCGAAAAAAACAATCAAAACACTGGTGGTGCTTATATTGAAAAAGACCAATATGCTTACTTTATTCGTGGCGTTGGTATGGCAACTGGCACAAAAGATTTAGAAAACATAGTTGTTGCCAATAAAAACGGTGCACCTATTTTAATTCAAAATGTTGCCGAAGTTCGGGAAGGAGTGTCCATACGCTATGGCGCTTCTACCAAAGATGGCAAAGGTGAAATAGTTTGCGGAATGGCACTTATGCTCAAAGGCGAAAATTCAAAAGTCGTGAACGAAAGGATAAAAGAAAAAATGATACAAATCAATAAAACCCTCCCCGAAGGTGTTGTCGCCGAAGCTTTTATTGATAGAGGTAAATTAGTCGATAATGCCATTGGAACGGTTACCAAAAATTTACTTGAAGGAGCTTTAATTGTAATTTTTGTATTGATCTTATTTCTAGGAAATCTTCGTGCGGGATTAATTGTTGCTTCCGTAATTCCATTGGCAATGCTTTTTGCTGTAATTCTAATGAATTATTTTGGCGTAAGCGGAAATTTAATGAGTTTAGGAGCAATAGATTTTGGAATTATTGTCGATGGAGCTGTAATCATTGTTGAAGCTACAATGCATCATTTACAAAAACTCAAAAGGCAAAAGGATTTAACCCAAGAAGAAATGGATAGCGAGGTATATAAATCGGCTTCAAAAATCAGAAATAGCGCAACTTTTGGGGAAATCATTATCTTAATCGTTTATTTGCCAATCTTGGCTTTAGTTGGGACAGAAGGAAAAATGTTCAAACCAATGGCAATGACAGTAGGCTTTGCAGTAATTGGAGCATTTATTTTATCACTAACGTATGTGCCAATGATGAGCGCAATGTTCTTATCAAAAAACACAGAACACAAAAATAATTTTAGCGATAGAATGATGGCTTGGTTCGAAGGAATATATACCCCTTTTTTAGAAAAAACTTTGCGTTTAAAAAAAGCAGTTTTGGCAATTTCACTGGGATTATTTGTATTGGCAATAGTAATTTTTCAAAATATGGGTGGCGAATTCATTCCAACAATCGAGGAAGGAGATTTGGCTCTTAATGTTACCATTATGCCAGGAAGCTCGCTTTCGCAAATGGTAAAAACAACCACAGAATACGAAAAGATCCTAAAAGCAAAATTTCCCGAAATAAAAACCATAGTTGCCAAAATTGGTAGTGGCGAAATTCCAACCGACCCAATGCCTATTGAAAGTGCCGATTTAATTATTGTATTAAAAGACAAAAACGAATGGACAGGCGATTACGACAATTGGGAAGATTTAGCCAATGCAATGAAAGAAGAAATGGAAGCTATTCCAGGTGCAAATATCGAAATTTCACAACCAATCCAAATGCGTTTCAACGAATTAGTATCAGGAAGCCGAAGTGATATAGCTATTAAAATATTTGGGGATGATTTAGAAGTTTTAGATGCCAAGGCAAACGAATTGATTTCGAAAGTAAAAAGCATTCAAGGCATTGGTGATTTAAAGGCCGATAAAGTAACGGGCTTACCTCAAATTACTGTAAAATACGATTACAATAAAATTGCATTATATGGTTTGAATATTACGGATATCAACCAAATCATCCGTTCTTCATTTGCAGGAGAAAGTGCCGGTAAAATCTACGAAGAAAGCAAACGATTTGACGTAGTGGTGAGAATGGATGCCTCCAGTCGGACAGATATTACCGATGTGAGCAACCTATTTATTCCATTGCCAAACGGACAACAAGTACCGCTTTCGCAAGTAGCAACAGTTTCTTATGAGCAGGGCCCTGTTCAGGTTTCTCGTGAGGATGGTAAACGCAGAATTACCGTTGGGTTAAACGTTCGCGGTAGAGATATTAAAAGTGTAGTGGAAGAAATTCAAGCTAAACTTGACAAAGATTTCAAACTTCCGGCGGGCTATTATGTCACCTATGGCGGACAATTCGAAAACTTAATTGAAGCAACGAAAAGACTTTCAGTAGCCTTACCCATTGCATTAGGATTAATAATGGTTTTATTATTTTTTACTTTCAATAGTATCAAACAAGCAATATTAATATTTACCGCTATTCCGCTTTCGGCCATTGGTGGTGTTTTTGCACTCTGGATGCGGGGAATGCCGTTTAGTATTTCGGCAGGAATTGGATTCATAGCCTTATTTGGAATTGCAGTATTGAACGGAATTGTATTGATTTCATATTTCAATCAGCTGAAAGCAGAAGGAATAACCGATCCATTACAAAGAGTTTTAATTGGCACAAAAACACGATTACGACCTGTTTTAATGACAGCTTCTGTAGCATCTTTAGGATTTATGCCAATGGCATTATCAACAAGCGGTGGAGCCGAAGTTCAAAAACCATTGGCAACAGTTGTTATTGGCGGATTATTATCAGCTACGCTATTAACATTAATCGTTTTGCCAATTCTGTATTTACTGTTTGAAAAAGGAATTAAAGGAAGAAAAAAAATGAAAACGCCAATCGTTACCTTAATTATTTTATTGATAAGCAGTTTTTCTTTTGCTCAAAATAGCCAGCCTATTACCTTACAAAAAGCAATCGAAATGGCAAAAACCAATAACATCGATTTAAAAATTGCAGATAAGGAAATTGAAAAACAAACCGTCCTGAAAAAGACAGCATTTCAAGCTGATCCTTTGCAAATACAATACCAGGGCGGCCAATTCAATAGTGTCGATTATGATCATAATATTTCGGTGGAACAGTATTTCCCAATAGGAAGAATTACAAAATCCAATCGACAACTGCAGGAAGAATTAGTGAAACTAGCCGAAAAGCGAAAAGCTTTATCCGAATATGAGATTGAAAAAGCCGTAACAATTGCCTACTATCAATATTTGTATGGCATTTCTATCCAAAAATTAAATACAGACTTGTTAGGGATTTATTCTAAATTCCTAAAGAATGCAGAACTTCGTTTTGAAACGGGAGAAAGTGGAAAAATTGAAGTAATCAGTGCCAAAGCAAAGTCAAAAGAAATAGAAACACAGCAAGCACAGCTCGAATTTGATTTGGCTATTTATCAAAAACAATTGCAGTTTTTCATCCAAACTGAAGACAATATTGTGCCGGATAGTGCAACACCAATGCAGTTTTCAATTCAATCGAATGAAAACCAGACAAAAGTAGAAGCTTTAGTAACCGATTACTATACACAGCAAATTTCGGTCTATGAAAAAGAAGCTAATACGTTTAAAGCATTGCGAACACCAAAATTAGGTGTGGGGTATTTTGGACAGACGATTGATACCAAATCTTATTTTCAAGGATTTACTGCAGGTCTGCAAATCCCTTTATTTGGAGGTGTAAATTCAGCCAAAGCCAAAGCTTCATCCATTAGCATTTCGCAATCACAATTAGAATTAGACAAAAATAAATTGGCTTTGAAATTGCAAATGCAGGAATTGAAAAATAATTTCGATAAGCAACAAAAAGCATTAGATTATTATCAGAAAGAAGGTTTGCAATATGCCGAACAAATTATTACAACGGCTCAAAAAAGTTACGCTAATGGTGATATGAGCTATTGGTCGTACATCAGTTTTTTGAATCAGGCTATTGATATCAAAAAACAAAATGCCGAAGCTACAAATGCCTATAATCAAAGTGCAATTCAATTGCAATTCCCATCTATTCCCAACAAATAAAATTTCTTAAAATGAAGAATTTAATTATAAATACAATTTCAAATATCAAGATTAAAACCACACTCTTACTCCTTGCTTGGTGCCTCATACTTCTTTCCTCTTGTGGCGAAAAGAAAACCGAAGAAGCGGATCACGAAGAAGAAAAATCTGAAAATGAGGTGGCATTAACCGCTGTACAATTTAAAACAGTTGGTATTGAAACGGGTTCCTTAGAAAGCAGGAATCTTAACTTAGTGATAAAAGCCAACGGGTACACAACAGTTCCACCACAAAATATGGCAAATATTTCAACCTTAATTGGCGGAACGGTTAAAGATATTTTGGTTTTGGAAGGCACTTTTGTAAACAAAGGAAAAGTATTGGCAACCATTCAGAATCTGGAAGTGGTTGAAATGCAGGAAGATTATAATTCGGCTATTGCCAATATTGAATACCTGCAATTAGAATACAATCGCCAGAAAACATTGAGCGACGAAGATGTAAATCCGAAAAAAGTGCTACAGGAAGTAAAAGCAAAACTAGCTATTGAAAGAGCAAGAGCAAAAGCATCAAAGAGCAAATTACAGGCATTGAATATGAGTACTAGCGGTTCAAGTTTAGTGCCGATAGTTTCTCCAATATCAGGTTACGTTGGGAAAATTAGTATTGCCAAAGGAGCATTTGCAGAAACAGGAGTAACTCTTTTTGAAGTGGTTGATAACACCCAAATGCACTTGGATTTGGATGTATATGAAAAAGATTTAGGATCTATTTCTGTTGGGCAGACTATAGACTTTATTTTAACAAACCAAGGAAACAAATCCATCAAAGGAAAAATATTCGGCATCAATAAATCATTTTCAAATGATAGTAAAACCGTTGCCGTTCACGCCAGAATAAATCCAGCTGATTCTAAAGATTTAATTTCCGGAATGTATGTTTCTGCCAATATTAGTATTAAAAATACAACCGTTCCAGCCCTGCCAAAAGATGCCGTAGTTAAAAATGGAGATAAATACTTTGTGTATATTCAAGAGGATCACGAAGAAAAAGCCACGGATAAAAAAGCAGAAACACACAAAGACAAAGAAGGCGAAGCTCATTCTGAAGAAGAAGGACACAACGAAGTACATTTCAAAGCAATAGAAGTTATACCAGGAACAACCGATTTAGGTTATACAGAAGTGAAATTTGTTGAAGCAATTCCTGCCGATGCAAAAATTGTAGTAAAAGGCTCATTTTATTTACTATCTGCTATGAAAGGTGGCGGAGAACACGAAGATTAATAATTGAACTTTATGAAAATTAATTCAAACTTTGATAAATTAGGAACAATTGGTCTTTTCTTAACGGCCATTTTTTCGCCCTGCTGTTTCCCTTTATTTGCATTTGGTGCTTCGGCTTTAGGATTAGGTAGCGCTGAACTTTTTGGAGGATGGACACTGTATGTCTTTCAGGCAATGATTCTTGTTTCAATAATTGGTTTTTGCATATCATACCAAAAGCATAAGTGCTTATATCCTTTGCTTATAGCTTTGCCAAGTGCGTTAATGATATTCTACAGCTTCTACATCCATAGTATAACATACCTTGTCTATTCAGGTATGTTTGGTATTTTAATTGCAACTGGGGTAAATTATTATCGTAACAAATTGCATCGAAATTGCAAAACGTGTTCAATCTTTGAAGGAAAAACAGTTGATTTAAAATCAACTTTAACTTGTCCAAATTGCGGAAACAAAAAAGATGAGATAATGCCTACTGACGCCTGCCAGTTCTTTTACGAATGCACCAAGTGCAAAACAATTCTCAAACCACTAGAAGGTGATTGTTGTGTTTATTGTAGCTACGGTTCAGTAAAATGTCCGCCAATACAAATAGGAGATAATTGTTGTTAATTAATAATCAAAACAATATGGAACATCAGCATAAATACGATGCAAACGGAAAACAGCTTTGTTGCACGCTTGAAGAAAAAATAAATCATAAAACCAATAAGCAATCAGGATGTTGTTGTACGGATAATGAACCTGAAAATCTTTCTGATGATGTGGCTCGCAATCATTTAACAGCAGAAAAATCTACTTTTCAAATGTTCTTGCCAGCAATAATAAGTTTTGTATTATTACTCATTGCTATTGGTTTTGACAACTATTTTACGCAAACTTGGTTTACAGGATGGGTTCGTATTGCTTGGTATGCAGTAGCGTATGTACCTGTGGGTTTTCCGGTTATAAAAGAAGCGGTTGAAAGCATACGTAAAGGTGAAATCTTTTCAGAATTTTTATTAATGGTAATTGCCACTATGGGAGCATTTGCCATTGGCGAATACCCCGAAGGAGTTGCTGTGATGCTGTTTTATGCTATTGGCGAAATATTCCAGACATTAGCAGTACAAAGAGCAAAAAGCAACATCAAATTATTGCTGGATCAACGACCTGATACCGCAACAGTAATCAAAGATGGAAATGCTGTTGATAAAAAAGCATCCGAAATTACTATCGGCGAAATCATCCAATTAAGACCTGGAGAAAAATTAGCTCTCGACGGAAAATTGCTTTCAGACAATGCTTCCTTAAACACATCTGCTTTAACAGGCGAAAGTAAACCGGATACAAAACAAAAAGGGGAAACTGTTCTTGCCGGAATGATTAATCTAAATACTGTTGCTCAGGTGGAAGTTACAACAGCTTATTTAGATAGTAAGCTTTCAAAAATCTTGGAAATGGTTCAGGAAGCCACTGCAAAAAAAGCACCAACGGAACTATTTATTCGAAAATTTGCTAAAATATATACGCCAATAGTTGTGTTTTTGGCAATCGGAATTTGTTTAATTCCAATGTTATTTGTCGAAAATTATGTATTTAGAGACTGGTTATACAGAGCATTAGTTTTCTTGGTTATTTCCTGTCCCTGTGCGTTAGTAATTTCAATTCCTTTAGGATATTTTGGTGGAATTGGTTCAGCCAGTAAAAACGGAATATTATTTAAGGGTTCAAGTTTTCTGGATATAATGGCTTCCATTCAAGTAGTTGTAATGGATAAAACAGGAACGCTGACCAAAGGGGTTTTCAAAGTTCAAAAAGTAGTAGCCGTTGATGTTCCAGAAGCTGATCTGGTAAAATATACATCGGCACTCGAAACCAAATCAACCCATCCCGTGGGAACTGCTATTATTGAATATGCCAAAGGTGCTGAAAAAAATATAACCGTTACCGATGTGGAAGAAATCGCAGGACACGGGCTAAAAGGAAAAGTAGATGGAAATGAAATCCTTGCAGGAAATGTAAAACTGATGAAGAAATTCAACATCAGCTACGATGCAGAAATTGACAATACGCCATTTACAATAATCGTTATTGCCATCAATCAAAAATATGCAGGTTACTTTCTAATTGCTGATGAAATCAAGGAAGATGCCAAGCAAGCTATCGAAAGTCTGCATAGAATAAATGTAAAAACAGTAATGCTTTCAGGCGATAAACAAGCCGTTGTCGATGCTGTGTCCAAAGAATTGAATATCGACCAAGCATTCGGTGATTTGTTACCTGAGAACAAGGTGCAAAAAGTCGAGGAATTAAAATCTCAAAATTTGAAAATTGCCTTTGTGGGCGATGGCGTAAACGATGCGCCAGTAGTTGCCCTTGCCGATGCAGGAATTGCAATGGGAGGTTTAGGCAGTGATGCCACTATTGAGACTGCTGATATTGTAATACAAAATGACCAGCCTTATAAAATATTTACAGCGATAAACATCGGTAAAAAAACTAAACAGATCGTTTATCAAAACATTGGTTTGGCATTTGCCATAAAAGTAATTGTACTTACACTTGGGGCGGGAGGATTAGCCACAATGTGGGAAGCCGTTTTTGCAGATGTTGGGGTTGCCTTATTGGCAATTTTAAATGCAGTTCGGATTCAAAGAATGAAGTTTTAAAACCGATTTTAAACAAGGATGTTTTTTAATCATAACCATCCTTGTTTTATTTATCCATTCTGCATTTTTAACACGTTATTAGTAACAAACCTATATAAATTGATTAAATTTGGACTTAAATAAGAAAAAGTAAAAATGAATAAGTTTCACATTTTAGTAATCATATTATTTGGCTTCTTACTGACGCCAAGTGGTGTTTTTGCATGTGAAAAAGATTCCGCTAACGAAACTACACACAAAGCGACTTCTTCTGAAGCCTGTAATAAGGATTGTTGCAATAAAGATTGTTGTAAAAAAGACAGTCATTCAAAAAATAAGAACCACGATGGTTGCAATGGAAAATGTGGTCATTCAAATTGTGTAACTACTTCAACTCAATCTAGCGCAATTTTTTCCGAAATAAAATTCACCAACAGTAATTTTTCTTTCTTAGAAAAAAAATCAAAATTTTACGACTATGAAACCAGTATTTCTTCTGGTTTCAATTCATTGTGGCTTATACCAAAAATAGGCTAAATCAAATTTTGACAGCCATACGTGTGTCAAATTATAAGCAATTCTTGCTTTAAATCATTACTATTTTATCGGTTGATTGAATTATTAAATTATAGTTTATTGCTATCATTTTAATATTCTACAGCCTGTTCAATTCAATATTATTTAAACTTAAATAGGGACAGCAATTCGCTAAATCTCAAATTTAGATGAAGCTATTGTATCGTTTCATAAAATCAAAAAAAATGAAAAATTTAATTATCGTATTAAGTGCATTTCTTGCATTTAGTACAGTAGCATCAGCACAAGACGCCACCAAAAAGGAAGAGCAAAAAATAATTTACGTTTGCCCTATGCATCCTCAAGAGGTAAGTTCAATCTCTGGGAAATGTCCATCATGCGGAATGGATTTGGTAAAAACCACCGAAAAAATTGATTTGCACCCGCAAAAAGGAAGTCAGCCTCAAAGTAAAATTGTGACAAAATATGTTTGTCCTATGGATGGCACAACATCTGACAAACCTGGGAAATGTTCTAAATGTGCAATGGCAATGGTAAAAACCACTGAAAAAGTTGATTTGCACCCGCAAAAAGGAAGCCAGCCTACAAGCAAAATGGTAACAAAATATGTTTGTTCAAAGGACGGAACAACTTCTGATAAACCTGGGCCATGTTCTAAATGTGGAATGGAGACAGTAAAAGTAAAAGTAAAAGTTGATACTCACCCTTTAAAAGGAAGTCAGCCTACAAGCAAAATTGTCACAAAATATGTTTGCCCAATGGATGGAAGCTTATCTGATGAACCAGGCAAATGCCCTAAATGCGGTATGGCAATGACCCAAAAAGAAGAGCAAAAAAAATAGCACAATTTTCAATATTTCAACAACTTAAAATTAATAAAATGAAAAATATAATTCTTTCAGCCATAGTAATGTCATTCGTATTGGTTTCTTGCAATCAAAAAAGCAAACAAGAAGAAACAGTTAATTCAACAACAAATACACCTGAAGCAGTAACTGTAAAAGTTAATCCTGGTTCTTTTTCAATTAAAGAAATTGTAACCGATTATTTGTCTTTAAAAAATGCTTTGACCAAAGATGATTCTAATGCTACTGCAGATGCAGGAAAAGCAATGGTAACGACTTTGAGAAAAATTGATATGAAAAAGTTGTCTGGTGCACAGATGAAAACCTATATGGACATTGCCGATGATCTTAAGGAACACGCTGAACACATTGGAGATAATGCAGGAAATATAGCGCACCAAAGGGAACATTTTGTTTTAATGAGCAAAGACATCAATGATTTGGTAGCCACTTTTGGAACAGACCAAAAACTGTATCAGGATTTCTGTCCAATGGCTGATGAAGGGAAAGGAGCCATTTGGATAAGCGAGGTAAAAGACATCAAAAATCCATATTATGGTTCGGAAATGCTCACTTGTGGTTCCGTTAGAAAAGAATTCTAGAATGAAACGAATCTTCAAGAAGGTATTTATTATTGGGATAATTTTTCTTTTGCTGATGCAATTCTATCGTCCTGCTCGAAACATTATGTTAGAGCAGGATTATACTGCTGATTTTTCAAAAACATATCCGGTTCCTAAAAATGTAGAATCAATATTACGAACCTCTTGTTATGATTGTCACAGCAATAATACCAATTATCCTTGGTATTCAAACATTCAGCCCGTTCGATTTTTTATGGATAGCCATATAAATGAAGGCAAAGAGGAATTGAACTTTAATGAATTTGGAACTTATTCAAAACGTAAACAAAACAGCAAATTGAAAGCTATTAGTAAAGAAATCAAGGGAGATGATATGCCATTGGCTTCATACACTTTGATTCATAAAAACGCAATACTTTCCAATAATCAAAAACAGGAAGTAATCAACTGGATAAATACGCTTGAAAATAACGAATACCCTAACATAAATTATTCTTACAAAGTTAAAAATGAAGTTAAACAATAACATAGATAAATTAGGTACACTTGGACTTTTCTTCACTGCATTATTTTCTCCATGCTGTTTTCCCCTTTTTGCATTCATAGCTTCGGCTTTCGGATTAGGGAGTTTCGAATTATTTGGTGGATGGACAATGTGGATATTTCAGGTAATGATTTTAATATCAATTGCAGGTTTGATTATTTCTTACAGAAAGCATCACAAACTTTATCCTCTATTGTTTGCCATCCCAAGCGGAGCAGTGATTTTATATGGATATTATTCCAGTAGTGATTTTCACCATATTTACATTGGTATGTTTGGACTACTAATCGCGACTGGAATTAATTATTACTGTAATAAAGTGGGGGGTAATTGTGAAACCTGCACCATATATAACGGAAAATCAGTGGAGCTAAAATCAACTTTAACTTGCCCAAAATGCGGACATATAAAAGATGAAATGATGCCAACGGATGCTTGTCAATTTTTTTATGAATGTGAAAAGTGCAAAACAGTTTTAAGACCCAAACAAGGAGATTGTTGTGTTTTTTGTAGCTATGGAACTGTAAAATGTCCTCCTATACAAGCCGGAGACAAATGTTGTTAAAATTAAAATATTATGGTAGAAAAATTAATATCATTTTCACTACGAAATCGAGCAGTTGTCCTGCTGGTTTCAGTCTGCTTATTTGGTTGGGGAATTTATAGCGTACAGCTAAATCCTATTGATGCCATACCGGATTTGTCCGAAAACCAAGTGATTGTATTTACGGAGTGGATGGGCAGAAGCCCGCAGGTTATAGAATCGCAGGTGACTTATCCTTTGGTCTCGAATCTTCAGGGAATTCCAAAAGTTAAAAATATTCGTGGTGCTTCTATGTTTGGGATGAGCTTCGTATACATCATTTTTGAAGATAACGTCGATGCCTATTGGGCAAGAACTCGTGTGCTGGAACGACTTAATTATGCCCAACGATTATTGCCTCAAAATGTCGTTCCAACATTAGGGCCTGACGGAACAGGTGTTGGACACGTTTTTTGGTATCATCTTGATGCCAAAGGAATGGACTTAGGAGAACAAAGAGCTTTGCAGGATTGGTACGTGAAGTTTGCCCTGCAGACTGTACCTGGGGTTGCAGAAGTTGCCTCGTTTGGTGGTTTTGAAAAACAATACCAATTGGTTTTAGATCCTTTAAAAATGCAATATTACAAAGTCAGTATGATGGAAGTGATGAACGCCGTTAAGGCCAATAATAACGACGTTGGAGGACGGAAGTTTGAAATGAGTGATATGTCGTACATCGTTAGGGGGTTGGGTTATATCAAGAACATTAAAGATGTAGAGGAGATTGCAATTAAAAATTACAATTCTATTCCGGTACGGGTTAAAGATATTGGATCCATTCAAATGGGAGGTGATTTGCGCTTGGGTATTTTTGATGAAAACGGAACAGGAGAAGTAGTTGGCGGTATTGTGGTGATGCGATACGGTGAAAATGCCGACAATGTCATAAAAGCCGTTAAGGCCAAAATGAAAGAAGTGGAGAAAGGATTGCCAGAAGGCGTCACTTTCAAAACCTCTTATGACCGAAGCGATTTGATTGAAAAAGCAATCGAATCAGTCAAAGGAACTCTGTTCGAAGAAATGATAGCGGTTTCCCTAATTGTGTTAATATTCCTTTTTCATTGGAGAAGCGCTTTGATTATCCTGATACAAATACCAATTTCGGTGGCTGTTGCCTTTATCTTCCTGCAGGCTTTTGGGATATCTTCCAATATAATGTCACTTACGGGAATAGCTTTGGCAATTGGAGTTTTAGTAGATGACGGAATTGTGATGGTGGAAAACGCTTATAGGACAATATCGGAGAAACAGGAAGAAATGGATAATAACCAACAAGCTACTTAAAATGACAGATAAGATAAAAAAAATATTCAAAAAAGAAAACGACCCATTATCTTCTGATGAGAAATTAAAGCTGATTGAAGCTTCGTCCAAATTGGTCGGCCCAGGAGTGTTTTATTCGACAATAATTGTGATCGCATCATTCTTGCCCGTATTCCTGCTTACGGGAATGGAAGGCAAACTGTTTAGCCCATTGGCTTGGACAAAATCTTTTATACTAATTGTAGATGCATTTTTTGCAATTACGCTTACTCCTGTGTTGATTAGCTTTTTACTCAAAGGCAAACTTCGCACAGAAAACAAAAATCCAATAAACAGAAAATTAGAGAGTATTTATACACCAATTTTGGAGTTTTGTTTAAGATGGAGAAAAACAGTCTTGGCAATTAATATTGTGGCATTATTAGTAGGCGTATTGATGTTTACCCGTTTGGGATCGGAATTTATGCCTCCCTTGGATGAAGGCTCTGTTTTATTTATGCCGGTAACCCTGCCCGATGTTTCCAATTCTGAGGTAAAAAGGATTTTGCAGGTTCAGGACAAGCTGATAAAATCAATTCCCGAAGTTGCCCACGTTTTAGGAAAAGCGGGAAGAGCCAACACTGCGACCGACAATAGTCCAATCAGCATGATTGAAACAATTATTTTGCTAAAACCGCGCAGTGAATGGAGAGACGGCAAGAAGAAAGAAGATATTGTCAATGAAATCAATAATAAACTGCAAATACCAGGAGTGACAAATGGTTTTACCCAACCAATTATCAACCGTATCAATATGCTCTCAACGGGAATCAGAACCGATGTGGGAATAAAAATATATGGCGAAAGTCTGGACACCATTAATGCTTTAGCACAAAAAATAAAGATGGCATTGGATGGTACTTCGGGGGTAAAAGATTTGTACGCTGAACCCATAACCGGAGGAAAATACATAGATATTAAAGCCAAACGTGAAGTAATTGGTCGATATGGACTAAGCATCGATGACATAAATAATGTGGTTGAGGCTTCTATCGGTGGAATGAAACTCACCACAACCATTGAGGAAAGACAGCGTTTTTCGGTAAATGCAAGGTATGCGCAAGAATACAGAAATAGCATTGAAGCCCTGAAAAAACTACAAGTACAGACAATGGATTTTGGCCCAATTCCTCTGGAAACAGTTGCCGATGTAACTATCAGTGATGGCCCGCCTATGATCAACAGCGAAAATGCAATGCTCCGAGGCAGTGTTTTGTTCAATGTTCGTGACCGTGATTTAGGAAGCACAGTCAAAGAAGCACAGTCGAAGCTTAATGAAATGATAACCAAAATGCCAAAAGGCTATTATGTGGAATGGAGCGGTCAATGGGAAAACCAAATCAGGGCAAACAAAACTTTGAGCTTAATTCTGCCAATTGTTGTTACAATTATTTTCCTCATCCTGTATTTTACCTATAATTCAATGAAAGAAGCATTGATTACCATGATAACGGTTCCGTTTGCATTGATTGGAGGCGTTTTTATGGTGTATTTCTATGGGATTAATTTGTCGGTTGCTGTGGCCGTCGGCTTTATTGCTTTGTTTGGCTTGGCTATCGAAACGGCAATGCTGATTACCATTTATTTGAATGAAGCCATGAACAAAATGGTAGAAAAATATGGCAACAGCAAGGAAACATTGACAGAAGAAATAATTAGAGAATATATTATTGAGGGTTCAGCCAAGAGATTACGTCCCAAACTGATGACGGTTTCTGTCTCATTATTTGGTTTGATTCCGATACTTTGGGCAACAGGAACAGGAGCCGATGTGATGCTCCCAATTACCGTTCCGCTCATTGGAGGAACAATTACATCAACGATTTATGTATTACTGGTAACCCCTGTTGTTTTTGAGATGGTAAAACTTCACGAATTAAGAACAAAAGGAAAAATAACTCTTATAGATGCAAAACATTAAACTTTATTTCGTTTTAAGTTGTTTGGTTTTAAGCATTGCAAATAGTAATGCGCAAACACTTACATTGGATAATGTCTTGAACACAATCAAAACAAACAATCCACAATTAAAAATGTATGATGCCGATATTCAAAGTATGGATGCTTCTGCCCAAGGCGCCAGAAGTTGGATGCCTCCGCAAGTTGAAACAGGTTTCTTTATGACACCGTATAATTCCAATTTGTGGAAAGCCGATGAAATGGCTCCGGGGATGGGAAGTTATATGTTGGGAGTAACCCAAATGATTCCTAATGCTTCTAAGCTTAATGCCAATGAAAATTTGATGAAAGCAATGTCTTCTGTTGAAAGTGAAAATAAAAACTTCACCCTGAACCAACTAAATGCATTGGCCAAAACCAATTATTACCAGTGGATTATCAGCAAGAAAAAAATAAAAATTGCCCAAGACAATCTTTTGCTTCTTGATTATATGATTAAGAGTATGGAAATACGCTATCAATACAATATGGATAAATTGCCATCCTATTACAAAGCCAAATCCCAATATGCCACTTTGCAAAGTATGATTGTAATGTTGGAAAATGATGTGTCACAGCGAAAATATATGCTCAATACACTAATGGCTCGTGATAAAAACGAGGATTTGGAAATTGATTCCAATTATGAAATTAAGGATTTCAATCTTTTTGAAACCGATTTATCTTCCTATATAAATAACCGCAGTGATATTAAGGCCATCGATAAAACTAAGGAAATCAACAATCTTAAAATTGAAGTGGAAAAAGTGGCAACAAGACCTGAATTTGGTGTTAAATACGACCATATGTTTGCTTTTGGAAATCAGCCACAGCAATTCTCATTGATGGGCATGGTTACAATTCCGATGCCCTGGTCAACCAAAATGAATAAAGCCAATATGGAAAGCTATCGTATTAAAAACGAAAGTTTGGATTGGCAAAAGCAAATGATTGCCAATGAAACTATCGGAATGATAAAAGGGATGAATGCTGAGTTTTTGAATTTAAAAAAACAATATCAAATCAATCAAGACAATATTATTCCGGCTTTGAAACGCAACTATGACACCGCAATTTTGGCTTGGCAAAACAACACCGGAGAATTGTTCGTGGCTTTAGATGCATGGGAAGCAATGAATATGACCCAAATCGATGCTTTGGATAAATTAAAATCGATTCTAACAACACAAGTAGAAATCGAAAAACAACTTGAAACCAAATAATTATGAACCGATATTTAAAATTTGCAATACTATTTTTGACAGTTGTTTTTATTGGGATTGCAATTTATTTCTTTGCCGTAAAATCAGGTAGTCATTCAGAAATGGAACATCAAGAGGATGTTTACACCTGTTCGATGCATCCGCAAATAATTAGAGATAAACCCGGCAGTTGTCCTATTTGCGGAATGACATTGGTGAAAAAAATTACCGAAGACCATTTGGGAGACAGTCATTCGATTGATCATCTTTTGAAGCCAACAGATAATTTTGTTGTAGGCAATTATCAAACCGAGACTGTAAAAGAAACGGCTATAAGCAGTGAAGTCAATTTGCCGGGAACAGTAATTTATGACCCAAATTCATCTGTAAATATCTCAGCTAGAATTAGCGGTCGAATTGAAAAATTGTATGTCAATTATAAATACCAAAGGGTAACCAAGGGACAGAAAATATTTGAATTGTACAGTCCGGAATTATTGACCGAACAGCAAAATTTTATCTATCTAATTACCAATGACAATCAAAACACATCGATTATTAATTCTGCTAAACAGAAATTATTACTCTATGGAATGACAAATTCTCAGGTAAATGCATTGGCTTCCGCCAAACAAACAAATCCGATAATTACAATTTACAGTCCTGCTGACGGAATCATTATCGGAACGGAAAAAATGGCCAGTACCAACACTTCTTCAATGTCAAGTGCAGGCAACAATACAGAAACTTTGGACATAAAAGAAGGTAATTATATTAAAAAAGGAGAAGGTGTTTTCAGGTTGATGAATACGGATAAAGTTTGGGGTGTTTTCAACGTTTTGGAAGGATACAATGGCCTTGTTAAAATCAATCAGCCTATAAACATTACTTCTGAATTGGATGAAAAAAACACTATTTACGGGAAAATAAATTTTGTGGAAACACAATTAAACCCAGCTGATAGAACCAATAGAATTAGAGTTTATCTCAATAATGAAAAGCTGAAATTACCTATTGGCATAAGATTGCAAGGCGTTGTACAATTAAAATCAACAAAGGGCATCTGGTTGCATAAGCAGGCTTTGGTCAGCTTGGGAGAGACTAAAGTAGTTTTTCTAAAAAAGGAAAATGGCTTCAAAGCAACAGCAGTACATACAGGTATCGAAATGGCTGATTTTATTCAAATTGCAGATGGTATTTCTGTGGGAGATACCATTGCTCAAAACGGACAATATTTAATTGACAGCGAAAGCTTTATTAAAACCGAATAATGATGAAGACGATAAAAACAATAAGTTTACTAGCAATACTATTTATCGTAATAGCTTGTAATACTAAAAATAAAGAAGACCACAGCAAGCATAATAAGAGTAAAGAAACAACATTTTACACTTGTTCAATGGATCCGCAGGTTAAGGAAGACAAACCGGGTAAATGTCCAATTTGTCATATGAATTTGACTCCAATGAAAATGGAAAGCACTGGAGATAATGAAACTACTTTCTACACTTGCTCGATGGATCCACAGGTTAAGGAAGATAAACCTGGCAAATGCCCTATTTGTCATATGCATTTAACTCCAATGAAAAAAAACGTTTCAGGAGCCAACGAAATAAGTTTGAGTAAACAGCAAATAAAACTAGGCAACATCTCCACACAATCTATCGCGCAAACCCAAAATAGCTTGGAACAAAATTATACGGGAGTTTTAACGATCAATCAGGAGAAAGCAAATACCCTTTCGGCGCGGGCGATGGGACGAATTGAAAAACTGTATTTTAAGACTGTTGGCGAATACGTCAAAAAAAATGATCCTATTTATACTTTGTACAGCGAGGACATTGCCATTGCAAAACAAGATTATTTAATGGTTTATAAGCAATTGTCTATGCCCGGAGATTTTGGCAAAAATGCTCAAAATATGCTCAAGGCTTCCAAACAAAAATTATTGTTCTTTGGTTTGACCAATGCACAAATTGAAAATATAAAAACAAAATCGGATGCTTCTCCAAACACTACGTTTTACAGTACCTCAAGCGGTTATGTTTCGGAAATAGTAGCAACGGAAGGCAGTTATGCAATGGAAGGTTCGGCAGTAATAAAATTAGCCGATTTGAACAGTCTTTGGCTCGAAACGCAAGTCAATGTCAATTATGTCAAAAATGTGCATCTTGGACAAAAGGCTAAAATCATCTTCACGGATTTTCCAAATAAAACAATAGACGCAAAAGTTTCTTTCATTAATCCTGAAATCAATCCTGACACACGTTTACTCTTAATTCGATTGGAAATACCAAATCCAAATTTCCTATTAAAACCCGGAATGCAGGCTATTGCAAAAATAACCCAATCAGATACGAAAGGGCTGTTTATCCCGATTGATGCCGTAATCTGGGAACAAAATGCAACCTATATTTGGGTGGAAAAAAGCCCTGGAGTGTTTGAAAATCTTATGGTTAAAACGGGAGCAGAAATAAATGGGATGATTGAAATCAAATCTGATATTGATCCCTCAAAAAAAGTGGTAATTACAGGAGCTTATGCCATAAACAGCGAATATAAATTCAGAAAAGGAAGCGACCCAATGGAAGGAATGAAAATGTAAAAATAGTATTGAGTATCCTACATAACCCAGCCCTTTAAAAATCAAAATTGAATCTTGAAAAAATAATCTCTAAATAAATGGAAAAACTAAAACCATATTCAGCATTAATACTTGCATTGGGAGGATTTATTCTTTTTGTAATGGGACTCTATTTTATTTTTATCCGACCACCTTTATTGCCAGAAGATTTACGCTATATGCAAACAACTTCAATTGTTATTAATAATTCCGCTCCGGGTTTAGCGGTTTGGCTTCAAAAAGTATTTTGGGTAATGGGCAGTTACATTTTAACAACAGGATTGCTTACAATTTTTATAGCACTCACATCCTTTCGAAAGCGCACACAAGGAGCTTTTCCCATAGTCGCTATAGCAGGAATGGGTTCAATTGGTTTTATGACCATTGTAAATTTTATTATTAATTCAGATTTCAAATGGATATTGTTGGTTTTTACGCTTCCTTGGTTAATTGCATTAATTCTTTATCGACTTCACAAATGAAAAATTCAGAAAAGTGTATCAACTTTCTCAACATATTAAGGAGAAACGATGCACAATAAACAGCGAATATAAATTCCGAAAAGGGAGTGACCCAATGGAAGAATGAAAATGTAAAAATTATGATACATACATATACTGTTACCGGAATGAGTTGCGATGGTTGTCGCTCTAAAGTCGAAAAAACATTGAATACAATTGATGGTATTGAAGCAAAAGTTTCATTAACTCCATCAATAGCAACCATCACTATGGATAAACACGTTCCAACATCTGTATTGCAAGACGCTTTGACAACTGTTGGAAAATACACTATTGAAATGAGTACTGATAAAATCGAGGAGCATTCTTCAACAAACGAAGCTACTTCAAAATCCCATTCCTCCACGCATTCCCACAGTGATAAAAAAGAAATCAACGTTCCTGTTAATGCCAGTGGCAAATATTATTGTCCAATGCATTGTGAAGGCGAAAAAGTCTACGACAAAGCAGGCGACTGTCCTGTATGTGGGATGGATTTAGTCAAAGCACCAGAGTTAACAGTTAGCAAAACGTTATACACGTGTCCGATGCATCCTGAAGTTATTCAAGAAGCTCCAGGCTCGTGTCCAATTTGCGGGATGGACTTAGTACCTATGGAACCCAGTGACAGCGAAGACCAAAAGACGTACAAGGATTTGGTCAGGAAAATGAAAATAGCTGTAGTATTTACAGTTCCCATTTTCGCCATTGCAATGATAGAGATGGCACACAACAATCCTTTATTAAAACTAATGGATGCCTCAAAATGGAATTGGGTGCAATTGTTGCTTTCGCTCCCTGTAGTTTTTTATGCGTGTTGGATGTTCTTTGTTCGTGCCTTTAAATCCATTATTACTTGGAATTTGAATATGTTTACCCTTATTGGTATAGGAACGGGAGTTGCATTTTTGTTCAGTTTAGTTGGAATGTTTTTTCCTGATGTTTTCCCAAATGAATTTAAAACAGAACACGGAACAGTGTTACTCTATTTTGAAGCCACAACAGTTATTCTAACTTTAGTTTTGTTGGGACAATTATTAGAAGCAAGGGCGCACAGTCAAACTAGTGGAGCTATAAAAGAATTATTAAAGCTTGCTCCTACAGAAGCAACTTTGGTAATTGATGGAAATGATAAAGTAATTTCAATCCACGACATCAAAAAAGGCGATCTATTGCGGGTAAAACCCGGAGACAAAATTCCT
>DATEOV010000380.1:0-13263 GCA_035273645.1 Flavobacterium sp.
CATTATGCGAGGCAATATATGATTGGACTAAAACTCTAATTGACTGAAATTAATTTTACTTCAAAAACCAAAACAGAACCTCCTGGAATGCCATTATAATAGTAACTACCATATCCTAAGTGGGCTGGAACCAAAAGAATACCGCTTCCACCTTCTTTAAAGTAAGGGATTCCTTCCGTCCATCCTTTTATTACTTGCTGTAAGCCAAAAGAAATACCAGTGTCATTACTTTGATCAAAAACTTTTTTGTCTGTAAAATAACCTTTATAAGCCACCGTAACATTTGAAGTTGCTGTAGGCTGTTTTCCTGTTCCCGCTTCGTCAATTACATAATACAACCCCGAATCTGATCTTACTGCTTCTAATTGGTTTTCGGCAACATAAGCTTTAATTTCAGCTTCGTTTTTAGCAGTATAATCTACTGGTGCCTGTTCATTAGAATCGTTGTTGCTACATGACATAAAAAATATAGCTATAATAGCAAGGAATGAATATTTCATAAATAAATTTTAATAATTTCTGGCGGCAAATATACTTTTTTGAGATTATACAAATTAATAAGAATTTCTTAAAAATTTCTAATTGATGAGATTTTGATGCACTCATAAAAACTAAAAAGCTACAGGATCTAATAAGACTTGTAGCATTTTAATTTTTAATAATAGCAAAACTTAATAACAGATTTAACTTAATAGACTTGTAACTAAGAATATAATAAGCAAACCTATGGCGATGTATTTTGTGTATTTTGACATTTTTTAATTTATTTAATGAGTTGGATCCAAAAGAATGAAAAATAAATTAAAACTCCAAAATTATAGTTATATTGTTTTGTGTTTTCTTCTTAAGCTCTTTGACTTTAACCTAAATTCCACAATCACAAAAAAGTCATGAACATATTTCCAACCCGCAAAAAGACAAGCTTCCTGAATAGTCACTCCATATTTTTATTTGTTTTTAAAAAAACCAACTTGCCACAAAAATTGCTGTAATCACACAAATCACATCAACCAAAAGCATTGTCCCTAAAGCATAACGGGTATTTTTTATATTTACCGAACCAAAGTAAACCGCAATCACATAAAAAGTACTTTCGGCACTACATTGAAAAATACTACTCAATCTTCCTGTCATGGAATCGGCACCAAAAGTATTCATCGAATCAATCAAAAACCCTCTTGACCCCGCAGAACTAAAAGGTCTAAGCAAGGCTACCGGCAAGGCATCTGTAATTTCTTTACTTACTCCCATATTGGAAAAAGCAAAAGCAATCCAATTACTGATAATTTCAAACAATCCGCTGTTTCTAAATAAAGAAATAGCCACTAACATCCCTAAAACATAAGGAAAAATGGTAACTCCCGTTTTAACTCCATTATTTGCTCCTGATACAAAAGCTTCAAAAACAGTGGTTTTAGCTTCAGTAAATTTCTTCTCTTTAATAAATGAAAATATCAAAGTAAAAGCAATAATCCCCACTAATATCAAAGCCGAAAGATTAGAAGTAAAATAATTTTTACCTATTAAATCCAAATGGTTCACATACATCAATAACCCAACTATGGCAGCTATTAACCCCATCAAAGCAACTACCAAAGACGCACTTTTGAAATTAATCTTTTGTTTAATTCCAACAATTAGAAAAGCAGCAATTGTACCAATAAAAGAAGTTATAATACAAGGCAGCATAACATCGGCAGGGTTTGTTGCATTAGCAGCTGCGCGATAACCAATAATAGAAGTCGCTATTAATGTCAGCCCCGAAGCATGCAGGCACATAAACATAATCTGAGCATCACTAGCTTTATCTTTTTCGGGGTTTATTTCCTGTAAACTTTCCATGGCTTTTAGTCCAAATGGCGTAGCCGCAGAATCCAATCCCAAGAAATTGGCAGCAAAGTTTAAAGTCATGTAGGAGATAGACGGATGATCTTTTGGGATGCTCGGGAATACCTTTACAAATACAGGGCTCAACAATTTAGCTAGTTTTCCAGATGCTCCCGAAATGATTAAAAGCTCCATTAATCCGCAGAAAAATGCCAAATAAGCCATAAGGGGCAAAATCAAATCAAGTAAAGTGCTTTTACACGTTGGCAATAAACCATCCGATTTTTGAACACCACTAAAGATTTTTACAGTTTTATTTTTATAAACATAAGTCGTGTCGGAATTTAGCGTATCACGATTGATAATCATAGTTTGATCCGTTGCTTTCTTGATACTGTCTTTGATAAAAGCAGGAACTTGTTCGATATATTTTTCAGAAATTAAAACTGGGTCGTCTTTTTTTCCATTCAAAACATAATCAATGGTGTACGTATTGGCAGAAATCAAACTGACAACAATAAAGACAATCGATGAAATAAAAATGACTAACCAGAATCTACTTAATACCATAATTTATAATTTTTGTAAATGTAATAAATCAATGTCAATTGCAAATATCAATGTCAATGTCAATAAAAGAATTTTCAGATGTCAAAAATTGCTTCATTGTTTTCTAAAGCCAATCAAAATCGAATATTTTTTCCAATTGTTATTGCCATTGAAATTTGACATTGCCATTGTTTTTACACGTGGATAATCTCTTCCTCAATCAATAAATCTTCGCGTCTCAATCGGAGGAAAATCTGGGCTACGGCGATTGTATCTTTTTCGCAATAAGTGACAATACGGTCAATATCTTTGTCCACATAAAAGACATGTCCTACCTGACTACCATCAATATCGCCTTTTGGCGATGGGATCCCAAGAACTTTGCACATTAATTTCAAAGAAGTGAAATGTTTGTAATCGCCAAATTTCCACAACTCCAAAGTATCCAAATGTGCAATCTCCCAAGGTTTTTTTCCAAATAAATTAAGTTTGTCAGGAATTGGAATTTGATTGATAATCATTCGGCGGGCAAGGAACGGAATGTCAAATTCTTTGGCATTATGTCCACATAAAACATGCTGTGGTCCATTGAAGTGATTATTCAGCAGATTATTGAAATCTTTCAAAAGTTTTGGTTCTTCACCAAAAAAGGAAGTCACCCTAAAGTTTCTAATATCTCCTTTAATGACAAAATACCCCACCGAAATACAGACAATTTTCCCGAACTCGGCCCAAATTCCGGCACGATCATAGAATTCTTCCCCTGAAAACTCCTCCTTACGTTGGTATTGGGTTTTGAGTTCCCAAAGAGTTTTCATTTCATCGTCAAGAGTATTGTAATCAGCAGTTTCTGGAACTGTTTCAATGTCAAGGAAAAGAATATTGTTGAGGTTTATTTTTTCAATCATTCTGATAGATTATTGGATTTTTAGATTTATAGACTTTTGGATATTAGCATTTTGGAATGTTTTATCGATTCCAATTTTATTAGAATAAATACATATTTTAAAAATCTAATTTATGGAAAAATCATACATTATTCTTGTTTTTAGAACAACAGTCTTTAAATATTTTAATCTAAGAAGTCGAAAAATCTAACAATCTAAGGAGTCTAATTTTAAAATAAACTTTGTTGCGTTGTTGGATTTTCGTGTTCCAATAACCATTTTTTTCGCCACAAACCACCCGCGTATCCAGTAAGTGAACCATCTGTACCGATGACTCTGTGACAAGGAACAACAATCCAAAGCGGATTTTTCCCATTGGCGGAAGCCACGGCACGAATGGCTTTGACATCTCCTAAAAATTTTGACTGTTCTAGATACGTTCTGGTTTTTCCATAAGGAATATCCAATAAGGCGCTCCACACTTTTTGCTGGAATTCGGTTCCTTGTGGATTGAGTTTAAAATCAAAATGAGTTCGTTTTCTTTCAAAATAATCATTGAGTTGAGAAACGGCTTCCTGCAAAGCGTCTGGAATTTCAACCGAAACGGTACCTTCATCGGAAACTGAAATTACCGATACCCCATTTTCATCACCTATAATTGTGGTGATTCCCAAGGGTGTTTTGATGTAAGCTGTTTCCATGATTTTGAATAGATTTGAACACAAAGTTATCGCAAAGTTCGTAAAGAATTTTAAAAGAACGAAAAATAAACTCTTACAAAACAAACTCATTTTTCAAAAAAAAGAATAGTTTTGTTTTTATTAATCAAAATTTAATTACAAAAATAAATGAAGAAAAAATTACTAGTTAGCCTTATTTTAATTGTTATAATGCCTACATTATTTTCAAGTTGCGGAACCATTATTGGAGGATCAAATTACAATGCACACGTATTAGTTGACAATAATCCAACTGCGAAAATTTACTATAAAAACGAATTTAAAGGTACTGGAGATGCCTCTTTTAAAGTAAAAAGGAAAGATGCAAATAAATTATCAATTACCGTAAAACAAGATGGCGGCCAAGAACAGGTGTTTGAATACAAATCCAGAAAATTTAGAGGATGGGCATTTGCAGGTACCATTTTAGGTTGGTCAGGATTCATAAGTGGCATACCGGTGCCTTGGGGAGTAATTATGGATCTATCCACAGGGGCGTTATGGAAACCGGACGTGAAAGAAAAAGGAATTGTAAAAGAAGATTATAAAAATTTCAATTATCATTTAGAACTCACAAATCCAACAAAGAGCATTCAAAACAATAATGAAAGCATAACTTACGAAGATTTTGTCTATGCCAAAGACGGGACAATTATTACAGGAGTAATTATTGAACAAATCCCTAATGTTCAACTCAAGATCCAATCAAAAGATAAAAGTATCACAACACTGAGATTTGATGAAATTCAAAAAATCACAAGAGAACAAGTTAAATAGATTTAAACTGTAAAAAAAGAACCATCTTAGTCAAGATGGTTCTTTTTTTTAGCCCCGATAGTAGTGAAAATCCTTTTACTTTTTTCTTTAAAAAGTAAAAGATTGTAACGAATAGCGGGATTAGCTCCTAAAAACAATTATTTCAGATTCGAATAAATATAAGCCTCAACAGCTTTTAGTTCTTCCTCTGTAAAGGTTTTAGTGATTTCTAAATTGGCTTGCATCACAGCAAATTGGCTTGGGTCAACGATGGCTTCTCCTTCTCCTTTTAGGAAATTAACCATATTTCCGTTTTTATCTTTATAGCTTTTGGCAATTTCTTTAATACTTGGACCAATCACTTTTTGATCCACTTGATGACAGGCCACACAATTTCCTTTTCCTTCGAAAATTTCCTTTCCTAAAGCTTCTGGTGTTTGAACTTCTGTTGTGTTTTCTGTAGGTTTTCCAAATGGTTCCTGGCTCTCTTTCTTGCAGGAAAACGTAAGAACAGCTATTGCTATAAGAACTAATTTTTTCATAGTCAATTATTTTTGATTTAAAAGAATGGCAGCTTCTTTGGCAAAATATGTCGAAATCAAACTGGCTCCTGCTCTTTTGATACACATTAATTGCTCCATCATTATTTTGTCATTATCCAACCAGCCTCTTTCGGCAGCAGCTTTGATCATCGCATATTCACCCGAAACATGAAAAACGGTAACTGGAACATTCACGGCATTTTTAACTTCGCGAACGATATCCAAATAAGCTATTCCGGGTTTTACCATTACCATATCGGCTCCTTCTTCAACATCGGACAAGGCTTCTTTGATGGCTTCGATACGGTTGGCGTAGTCCATTTGGTACGTTTTTTTGTCTTTTGGAACGGCAATATCTGCTTCTCTAGGCGCACTGTCCAATGCATCACGAAAAGGCCCGTAAAACGCAGAAGCATACTTAGCCGAATAACTCATAATCCCCACGTGGTGAAATCCTGTCGCGTCCAATCCTTCGCGCAAACGCAAAACGCGTCCATCCATCATATCGGATGGCGCCACAAAATCGGCTCCAGCCTCAGCGTGAGAGACTGCCATTTTTACCAAAGCGGCAACTGTAGAGTCGTTTTCTACATCGCCATTGGCAATAATTCCGTCGTGACCGTAAATGGAATATGGATCCAAAGCCACATCAGGCATCACAATCATCTCTGGACAAGCCGATTTGATCGCACGGATAGCCTGTTGCATCAATCCGTTTGGATTCCAAGCTTCTTTTCCGGTATTGTCTTTTAAATCCTCACTTACTTTTACATAAATATTAACCGCACGAATTCCCAATGCATAGATTTCTTTAACCTCTGCTACCGTCAAATCAATCGAACGACGAAAGATTCCCGGCATAGATGGTATTTCTACATTTACGTTTTCGCCTTCGGCGATGAACATAGGAAACATAAAATCGGTTGGGCTTAAAGTGGTTTCACGAACTAATGAACGAATAGATTCGTTTACTCTTAAACGGCGGTTTCTGTGTAATGGAAACATATAATTTTAATTTTTAGATTGTAGATTTTATATTAAAGTCCTGTTTTCTGATGAATATTTTCAAATGCATCTTTTACTTTTTTTGGAGGATCAAAACGATATCCTACAGTAATATTTAAACTCGAAACATTATCATTCAATTGCACTCTGGTGTCGCTGTCTTGCGCAAATGCAATATAATTTATGTTAATGAATGAAAAAAACGAATCGGTATTGTAACCCAGCTTTAAACTCCCACTGGAATTGTAAATACCCGAAACTTCACCATCCATATCACTAATCCCTCCTCCTATTCCAAGCCCTGCCGACAGCAAAACTCGGTTATTGATCACAAAATTATAATAATAAGACGGAGACAATGTCATTTCGAAGAGATCACTTTCTGGATTTTGACTTCCGTCATTCAAATCAAGATTGGTATAAAAGAATGAAAAGCTTGGAATAAAACTGCCCGAACTTTTCGTTTGCCATTCTTTTTGATTCGCTATTGTTTTAAAAGAAAAATTGGGATTGAAAATATACGAAGTAACTCCTCCAATTTTAGTGGTTCTCAAATCTGGCAATGGAACTGTTATTGCTCCCTCACTCACATAAAATCCTGTTTGATTGATAAAACTAAGCGTTTGCATCCATTTATTATGAATAAAACGGGTACTGAAATTAAATAGTTTTGAACCGTCATTGTCTTTGTTGACATCAAAAAACTGAGGTGAAAATCCAAATGAAAAATCAGCTATTTTAAATGAAATACTTGCTCCTATTTGTTCTCTGCGATTCGGAATTAAGTCTAAAATTGTTGTAGTTCCATCTGAATTCGGACTGACAATTTGAAAATTATTGGAAACATCCAAATAATACAAACTGGCTATCACCTTGTCATCATACGTTTTGAAATACGGATTGGAGTCAGTCTTTTCTTGGGCAAAACAGCCAAGAATACCGCCAATCAAAGTCAAACAAAACGTTTTTACAACCATTCTTTCGGATTTTCCAATGTTATGACTAATTTTTCTTCTTCACTTCCCGCTTCCGGATGATGATCGTAAACCCATTGCACATTCGGCGGTAAACTCATCAGGATACTTTCTATCCTTCCGTTGGTTTTTAATCCAAATAAAGTGCCTTTATCGTGTACCAAGTTGAATTCAACATAACGTCCTCGGCGAATTTCCTGCCATGTTCTGTTTTCGACAGTATATGGAAGGTTTTTTCTTCTTTCGACAATTGGAACGTAGGCTTCTAGGAAACTGTTTCCAACTTCAGTAACAAAGTTAAACCAATTTTCCATTGACATTTGTTCGGTTGCTTTGCAATAATCGAAAAATAATCCTCCAATTCCGCGGGCTTCGTTACGATGTGCATTCCAAAAATAGGCATCGCATTGCTTTTTATATTTAGGATAAAACTCTGGATTGTGTTTGTCGCAGGCCGTTTTACAGGTTTGATGAAAATGAATGGCATCTTCTTCAAACAAATAATAAGGCGTTAAATCCTGTCCACCGCCAAACCATTGCTGAATCACGTTTCCGCTGTCATCATACATTTCGAAATAGCGCCAATTAGCATGAACCGTTGGCACCATAGGATTTTTTGGATGCAAAACCAAACTCAATCCGCAGGCAAAAAAATCGGCTTCACCAACATTGAATAGTTTTTGCATACTATCCGGTAGTTTTCCGTGTACTGCCGAAATATTGACTCCACCTTTTTCGAAAACAGTTCCGTTTTCAATTACGCGGGTTCTTCCTCCGCCACCTTCTGGACGTTCCCAAAGGTCTTCACGGAATTTGGCTTGACCGTCAACAGCTTCTAATCCTGCAACGATTGTGTCTTGAAGATTTTTTATATATGAGAAAAATTTATCTTTCATTGGTATTGTATTCTGATTTGAGCAAGCCGAAATAAACAGTGTTTTGCAATTCGCCATCACCATTTCTAAATTCGTCTCGTAAAATTCCTTCTTGTTTGAAATTGTGTTTTAATGCGATTCGTTGACTTGCCAAATTAATTTCTGAAGTGCAGATAAAAACCTTATTCAACATCAATTTATTGAAGCAAAATTCAAGTGCATCAGAAACCATTTTTGAAGTGATTCCTTTTCCCTGAAAATCTTCATCCACAAAATAACCCAATTCACATTTTGAAATGCGGTAATCTATAGTTTTTACGCATAAATAACCAATTAGATCATTGGTTTTGATATCTCTTGCGAAAAAATAAAAACCTTCCTTATTCTTTTCTTTGTCAAGACTGACTGCCAAAAAATCTTCTGCTTTCTTTAAAGAATCCGAATTGGCAAGTGTTACTGGAAAAGTTTTTTTAATGTGATCATTGTTTTTATCCACGAGTTTGTAAAACTCTTCGGGAGTAACATTTTCAATTCGGTCTATTTTCCAATCTGTAAAACTCATTTTTATTTGTTTTTAACCGAGGCGATTTTAGCATTTATTCCAAACGAAAATGTCTTGCTTTCCTCTTGAATATATTTGTAAATGGCAATGGCTTTTTGTGAAAAATCAAACTGACTTTCTTTAGAAAAAGCAACCAAAAAATCAGCGAATAACTCCAACTGATTCCAATCTAAATGAAGGCGCTGTAGGTGAACAATCATTTCCTCTTCGCTGAATTCAGTAAGACTTTCGACATTCATCGCTAAGTCTTTTAATTCATTTTCTAAATAAAGAAGATCTTCCAAATTCCAAAACTTGGGCGTATAAACCAATGACATCAGCTTTTTGAGCACGTTGTCAATCCGAATACTTTCTTGGTCTCTTAAGCCTTTGTTTAGCATTTCTTTTTAGTTGTTGGTTGATGGTTGTTAGTTGATAGTGATTTTCCAACAACTAACAACCATCAACTATTTAGTTCCCGTATTCTTTCACCGCATCAATGAATGCTTTGGCGTGATCTACAGGGATATTTGGCAAAATTCCGTGGCCTAAGTTTACGATGTATTTATCTTTTCCGAATTCATCGATCATTTCGTGTACCATTTTCTTGATGGTCGGAATTGGCGAAAGCAATCTTGATGGATCAAAATTCCCTTGTAAAGTTATGTTTCCACCAGATAAATAACGAGCGTTTCTAGCTGAACACGTCCAATCTACACCAAGCGCCGACGCTTTACTTTTACCCATATCATTCAATGCAAACCAACATCCTTTTCCGAAAACAATAACCGGAGTTACCTCAGCCAATGCTTCGATGATTTGGTTGATGTATTTCCATGAGAATTCTTGGTAATCTACTGGGGAAAGCATTCCTCCCCAAGAGTCAAAAATCTGAACGGCATTTACTCCCGATTTTACTTTTTCTTTTAGATATAAAATAGTTGTATCGGTGATTTTTTGCAATAAAGTATGCGCTGCTACTGGGTTTGAAAAACAAAATCCTTTGGCAGTATCAAAGCTTTTAGAACCTTTTCCTTCCACCGCATAACAGAAGATTGTCCAAGGCGAACCTGCGAAACCAATCAATGGCACCTCATCGTTCAACATTTCTTTTGTTAATTTTATGGCATCAAAAACATAACCTAAAGTTTCATTTACATCTGGAACAAAAACCTGATTTACCTGTTCCATTGTACGAATTGGATTTGGGATAATTGGACCCAAATTGTCTTTCAATTCCACGTGAATTCCCATCGCTCTTGGTACTACCAAAATATCCGAAAACAAAATAGCGGCATCCGGAGCAATTCTGCGGATAGGCTGAACCGTGATTTCAGCTGCTAATTCTGGAGTTTCACAACGGGTGAAAAAATCATATTTGTCACGCAAAGCTCTGAATTCCGGTAAATATCTTCCGGCTTGACGCATCATCCAAACTGGCGGACGTTGTACTGTTTCTCCTTTTAAAGCTTTTAAAAATAGGTCGTTCTTTATCATTGTTTTATTGCTTTGCGCTTTAAGCTTTAGGCTTTAAGCATTTATTTTAGGTTATTTTGCTTACGGCATATTGCCTAAAGCGTATTGCTTTATTTATATTCTGCTATTACATCCTCAATTACGTCTTCAACACTTGGCTGATCTGCAACGATGATATTTTTTGTTATTTTGTCTAATGCACTTGCGGTAGTTTCGCCAATGCAAAAACAGATTTCTTTCTTTATAACATTGTCTTTCAAATAACTTTCAATGGCAGAAGGACTGAAAAACAAAATTGCATCGATTTTCTCCTTAATCTTTATCGGAGTCAATTGCGTTTCATAAACCTGAATCTCATTGAATTTTATCCCTGCTTCTTTCAAAGCTTTGGGCAGTGTTTCTTTACGAAGATTTCCACTAAAGAAAGTATAGCTTTCTTGGCTGTAAATTAAAGCAATAATCTCGGCTAAGTCGGCAGCATAGCCCGTGTAGGCAACCACATTGAACCCAGCTTCTGATAATAGAATTTTCGTTTTTAGTCCAACGCAAAAAACATTTTTGGTTTTCAAATTCTCGACATCTGAATTTTCTAAAACGCTCTGTGCTGCATTTTGACTCGTAAAAATCAAATTGTCGTTGATGGCATTCAGTTCGAATTCTTGTTTCTTAGTCGAAATGAAATCCTCTTCGAACACTTCAAAACCAGCACTTAGAAGTTCTCGTCTCTGAACATCCGAAAGAGTTTTGGTAGATAATATAACTGTTTTACTCATTTTTTGTTTTTTGAATCATTCTGAAAAAGCCTGTACTTTCTCTTTAGCCCCGATCGAAGTGAAAATCCCGTCTCGTCTTTTCGACGAGTAAGGATTGGAATGAGAGCGGGAACCCATCTTTCCAAAAATGCCAAATCTTTCGCTCCTTATTTTTTCAAGCTTTCTTTTATCGTTGCCATCAATTCAGTTCCACCGTTTGCGAAAATTTCTTGAGCCGAGTTATAACCCAGTTTTTTCCATTCTTCGATGGGAACTATTTTTTTGACTTCGATTTTTTGTTTTCCGTCAATAGAAAATAGCACTCCATTGAAATGGATAGTGTCTTCGATTTCGTTGTATTTCGCCAAAGCGCCAATTGGTGCCGTGCAACCGCCTTCGAGGGTTTTCAGGAATTGTCTTTCGATATGGGTACAAACTTCAGTCTCTATATCGTTGAGTTGTGCAACCGCATCTCGGGAAAAATCGTCATTGCCCATAGCCACAACAAGCATCGCTCCTTGTGCTGGCGCAGGAATCATCCAATCGAGATTGATATAATTTTCTGGTTTCAGGTTGATGCGCTCCAATCCTGCAGCGGCAAAAACGGCTCCGTTCCAATCATTTTCCTGTAGTTTTTGCATACGGGTATTTACGTTTCCGCGCAAATCGACTACGGTATGATTCGGATATTTATTCCACCATTGGGCTTGACGGCGCAAGCTTCCTGTGGCGATAGTTCCTTTTCCTTCTAAAAAATCAAGATTTCCTTTGTGAACCAAAATGTCCAAAGTATTGGCTCTTTCGAGAACTGCTCCTTGAACGATCCCAATAGGTAAAGCGGTTGGAACGTCTTTCATAGAATGCACAGCGATATCCACTTGGCCATTTATCATAGCAATATCAAGCGTTTTGGTAAAAATACCGGTGATTCCTAGTTCGTAAAGGGGTTTGTCAAGAATGATATCTCCTTGTGATTTTACGGCAATGATTTCGGTTTTATAGCCTAAATCGTTTAGTCTTTTTTCTACCGTGTGGGCTTGCCATAACGCGAGTTCGCTATCACGGGTTCCAATACGTATTGTTTTTTCTGCCATTTTAGTTTTTTTAAACCATTCAATCGGAATGAAGAATTCCTTGATGGTTACTTATTTTGTAGTCGTTGCTATTTGAAAAACTTTTTCGATCCAATCGATGCTTTCATCTACCATTGTGTCTTCATTTTTAAGATGGTTGGCAAAATGGGTAGTGATTTTTTGAATGATTCTGGAGCTAATGATTTCGGCTTGTTCTTCGTTGAAGTTGGACATCTTTTTACTTTGAAAATCCAATTCCGAATTTTTTATCGTGTTTAGCTTCTCTTTCAAGGCATTGATGGTCGGTGCAAACTTTCTTACTTTGGTCCAGGCGATAAATTCATCCTTTATTTCTTCAATAATAGCCTCTGCTGCTGGGATATGGGCTTTTCTATTTTCCAATGTTTCATCTGTCATTTGTGACAAATGATCCATATGAATCAAAGTAACTCCTTCAAGGTCTTTGACGTTTTCGTTTACATTTTTTGGAATTGATAAATCCAAAATCAACAATGGTTTTTTCAAATTCAAAATTGCCTTGTCGATAGTAGGATTTTGGGCTCCTGTAGCCACCACCACCACATCGGCTTTTTGCAACTCAAGATGCAATTCCGAGTAATCTTTAACAATCAGATTCAATTTTCCAGCCAATTTCTCAGCTTTATCTTTGGTTCTGTTGATTAAAGTGATGTGCTCATTTTTGGTGTGTTTCACTAAATTCTCGCAGGTATTTCTTCCGATCTTCCCTGTTCCGAAAAGTAAAATATTCTTGTTTCCAATGTCTGGAACGTTCTTGATAATATATTGAACCGATGCAAAAGACACTGAAGTGGCCCCTGAACTAATTTCTGTTTCATTTTTTATTTTTTTGCTGGATTGTATTACCGCATTCACCAATCGTTCCATAAAAGCGTTGGCTAAACCCAATGCTTTGGCTTCGGCAAAACCATTACGAATCTGGCTGATGATTTCAAAATCGCCTAGAATTTGGCTGTCCAAACCTGTCCCTACTCGGAATAAATGCGAAATAGCTTCTTGGTTTTTGAAAACATAAGCAACCTTTTGAAAATCTTCAACAGTGCCATTACTGTTCTCGCAAAGTAATTTTATTAATTGAAAAGGGTGTTCGGCATAGCCATAGATTTCAGTTCTATTACAGGTCGAAGTCACAAATAAACTTTTGATGCCTTCCGTTTTGGCTTGTTCCAATAAACGAGTTTTAGCTAAAGTGTCTAAACTAAATTTACCTCTTATTTCGGCATCGGCTTTTTTATAGCTAAGACCAAT
>DATEOV010000381.1:0-7196 GCA_035273645.1 Flavobacterium sp.
CTTTTTGTCCATTTATTAAAACTTGAAAAAGTATAATCAAAACCAGTTCCAGTTTCTATCAGCATATTCAAGCTCATCATCATTCCGAAAACATTTTTGGTTCTGTCATCGTCAATGACATTCTCTATGGCCACAAATGCACCGCCTTCCGGAAGGGCATCGTAAGCTTTCTGGAGAAGTAATAATTTCTTTGGTTCATCCCAATCGTGAAGTATATTTCCCATTACGACAACATCAGCTTTTGGAAATGGGTCAGCAAAGAAATCCCCGCTTGCAGTTGTAACCCTATCCGAAAAAAGTGTTTTTGCTATTTTTTCTTTTGCAATAGGCTCCACAACCGGAAGATCAAAACTAGTGCATTTCATATGCGGTTGATGCTTTACTACCGTTGAAGACAATGCTGCACCACATCCGCCAACATCAGTCAAGGTTTTGTATTTTGAAAAATCAAACTGTTGAGCAAATGCATTAAAATTCCCCATTTGGATACTACTCATCGCATTGATAAACTCCAATAATCTTTCGGGGGATTTATAGAGTTCGTCAAACAAATTATCATCACCTGCCTTAATTTCATTTTGTGGCAAACCGGTAAGCAAACCTTCTTCTAAATTTCCCCAAAATTGGTACAAACGATTATTCAACATTTCGAGCATGCCACCTATATAAGCAGGTTTGTCAATAACTAAAAAAGCGTCAGCATGAATACTATTGGAATAAACAGCCGACTCCAAAATTTCTTTCCGATTCAGAAAACCAAGCCCCGTTAAGGCGTCCAAAAAATCATACAAATGAATATCAGTGCACTTCAGATTCAACATTGTCTTTATTTGCTGTGCCGACATTGATTGCTTTTCAGCAAGCTTCGTAAATAATTGAAATTTTACTGCCGCCAGCAACACTTTTGAGGCCCAAAATCCAGAGCCAATTTGCATAATACTAGCCGGTGATGGCTGATTGTCTTGATTTTCCATTTTTTTTTTTGATTTAATGTTACATTTATTTTTATTTAATTTATTCTAAAACTTCCAATACTCTAGTTTCTCCTTCCTGATTAAAAACCACTTTTGTCCAAAATGATTTCGATTTTTTATCCGTTGGATACCAATCTCTATTTTCTTCCACAAGAATAAAAAGTCCTGTTACTGTCCCTAAAACAATAAATTTGGGCAATTTGGGTTGCTTTGAATAGGATGTTAGTCCATACTTATCAAATAGTTCATCACATTTTTCTTCTACATTTTTAGAAACCAATCCAATCTCACTTAATGACAGAACTGAATTGCCATCAAATGGATTTTGCGTGGCATTATCCAAATCGTTTCTCGCAATGAACTCCAGAATATTTCCATTATTGTCATAAAAATAAAAGGACTTGGCATTCCAGTTGTAGAAATCGGCAATTTTATCGGGCGGAATTACATACATGATTTCGGTTTTGCTTTCTATCCAAGAGAAAGCTTCAAATAGCTTATTGTTGGGGACATCAAAAGCAAAATGATAAACTGGTTTTACATTTTGGGAAGAATGAAAAGTCAGTTTTGTAACTCCTACATTGAATGAAACACTGGAATGATCTCTATATAAAGTTTCCAATCCTAAAACTTGGTTATAAAAAGCTTCCGTTTTTGGAACATCATCCGACAACAACTCCAATTCCAGTATATTCATTTTTTTTAAAAATTGTAATTATTTCAATTCAAAAAACATACAAATATCTATTTTTCAATGTATTACAAATATAATAAATAAAATAGTATGATTATTATAAACGAAGCTGATCCTTTTTTAGCATTTCATTGGGAAATTGCTCTTCATTAGTAATTATTGTTTGTCTACTTTTGAAAAAAATTAAAAACAAAATGAAAAAAGCCCTACTCCTACTCCTACTCTTACCTGCTATCAGTAATGCACAATTCAAAAGCATATTTACAAAAGCTGCCGAAAAAATCAATGCGGTAACAAAATCAAATAATACTCTAGATATTGCAGCCGGTCTAAAAGAAGCCCTTAACAAAGGTGTTACCGAACAAGTATCAAAACTTACTACTACCGATGGATTTTATAAAAATGAAGCCGTAAAAATTCTAATGCCAGAAGAATTAGCTAAACTAGACAAAACTCTACGAAAAATGGGTATGTCAAAATTAGCTGATGAAGGAATATTAGTCATGAATAGAGCTGCTGAAGATGCAGTAAAAGAAGCAACACCTATATTTGTTTCGGCCATCAAAAATATCACTATAACAGATGCCAAAAGTATTTTACTTGGTAAAGAAAATGCCGCAACTGTTTATTTACAATCAGCAACAGAAACACCACTCTATTCAAAATTTAGCCCGGTAGTTCAACAATCGATTGGCAAGGTTGGAGCAGATGTGATTTGGGCGAATATAATTAAGCAATACAACACCATACCATTTGTTACCAAAGTAAATCCAGATCTTACGGATTACATAACCAAAAAAGCATTGGATGGTGTATTTAAAATGATCACTGTTGAAGAAAAAAACATAAGAACCGATTTGAATGCTAGAACTTCAGATGTTTTGAAAAAAGTTTTTGCTTTGCAGGATAAGAAGTAAAATTCAATGACAATTTTATGTAATAGCAATGGTGATTTTATGGCTTTCAAAAATTTAAAAATGTCAATTTTACACAAAATAAAACAACATTGATAATCAATCGGTTAGTTTTTAAAAAAGTCAGAATATTAATATGTTAAAATTAAATTGAAAAACTTAACTTTTTAAGAAAAAGTAATAACAATTCCTTAACAACAAAACTTAAACATTATGCTGATCTTTGCAATGTAATAAACTGGTTATTTATTACTTTGGTTTTGGTTAGTTATAAAATTGCCTGCATCTATATGATGCAGGCATTTTTTGTTTAGATAAATAACACTAATTCAAAAGATAAATCTAAACGATTAAATGTCTTAAAAACAAATTAGTCCAAACTTTCAGGAAACCTATACTATATTACATTAAGCAAAAAAATTAAAATCTGATTTCTCTATACATCTTTTTTATATTCAGACAATTTCTAAGAATTTAATTTCTTTTGAGGAAAACAAAAAAGTAGTGAAGTTAAAATCGGCACAAAGAAAATAGCAACTGTTAAAACAGAGATGCCAATATCAGCAGTATGACTTCCTAAAAATACACTTATTGCACTTTCTGGATAAAAATGTTCCCATAAGGAAAAAGTTAATTTGAGTCCTAATAGTGCAATTACAACAAATGCTGCCGTTTCAAGAAAGCTATATTTTCCCATAAGTGTAACAAACCATTGCGCAATGAATCGCATGGCTAAAATCCCGATAAATACGCCTATGCAGACTAAAATTATGTTTGGGGTAAATGCAACTGCTGCAAATACATTATCTATAGAAAAGGCCATGTCCATTAATTCGATTAAAACTACAGTAGCCCAAAACGTTCCCAGAGAACCAACTGTTACCCTATAGAGCCAATTACTGCTTTTATCTAATGTATCGTTATCAAAATCTTCAGCATGTTTCCTTTTCCAATAATCATAAGCCAGATAAAGTAAATAAATTCCACCGATAGGTTTTAGCCACCATATTTTAATTAAAAATGCTGCAAAAAGCATTGCTATACCTCTAAAAAAGTAGGCTCCAAATATTCCGTATTTTAAAGCTTTATCCCGTTGTTCACTTGGTAAATCCATGACCATTGTTGCTAATATTGCTGCATTATCTACAGAAAGCAAGCTTTCAATGATAATTAAATTTCCAATTATTGCTAATGAGGCTCCTGGATTCTGAATAATATCCTGCCAAAGAATACCCCATTGTTCTAAAATTATTTCCATTGTAAATTTGTTAAATATTTGATTATTAATAAAAAAAGCCATTCTACTTCCTCTCTTCAATTATCCTTCTAATCTGAGAAAAAAGCAATTAAAAATATCTCCAATAATAAACTGTTATTTCTTTTAGAATTGCTACGATATCTTAAAGGTTAACACTTAAAAAATAAAAAAATAACCTTTAGCGTCCACAAATCAGATAATCTATAGAGAAGTTCATCATACATATTAAAGAGCAATTAGCTCTGCTAATGCGCCATTTTCTATATACCAGTTTTTCCAAATTCCTCCATTCCCTTCTGTCCAATTGTTTAGATTAAAAGTGTTTTTACCGTCATTAGTTCCTTTAACTTCATACACAGTAATAGCTTTTTTATCAAGATTCCATTCTAAAGCTTTGTTAGAACTACACAATTCCGGTTTATTATTTGGAATATCTGTGTTTGGTTTTATAAAATAGGCTACATCCTCTTTTGCGGGATAGCTTCCAAATATTCTTGCAATTCCTTTTTCATCAATACAAACAGATGTATATTCATCACAGGCAATCCCTTTGGCTGAGATACCATAGTCCGTTATAATACGCGCTATAAATGCTATATGTCGGCCTTTTCTATTAGGATTATCATAATGAGTATCTGTTATCACATTTTTTAAAATAGAATTGTCAAGAAAAAGCTCATTCGAAACCGTTAGTTTTGAATCAAAAGGATTCTGTAATGCTTCTGAAGACGTTATTGTTCCCTTTTGAGCAGAAAAATAAAAGCCTCCTTCAATTGCCATTCCTGCACTTGTGCCTCCAATAACAATGCTATTTTGTGCAATTGCATCGTTTATAGCTTTTGAAACCGGACTATTTCTCCAATAGGAAATGTAGTCCCATTGGTCACCACCAGCAAACCAAATAGCTTCAGCTTTTTTTATTTTAACAAGAATATCACTGTCTGAACTGGCGGCACTATTTTTAAAAAGAATAGTTTCAACAGAATTTACTTTTACTCCTAATGAAAAATACAAATAAGAATTATAGCCATCAGTACCTGAAGTTCTTAGAACTAAAACATCACCTCCATTTGCTCTTTTTAGGAACCATTTCATCGCTTCATCATTCTCTGAAGCACCTCCCATCAGACAAATTCCTCCAATTGCCTTGTTTTTACTGTCGGTTTTATTTCCAACAAAATAAGATGTGTAGTTTTTAACTCTAGGCACGACTGATTCAGTCAAGGTTGACTCAGGCACTTTTGAATCGTTGTCTGAAGCGCATGAACATAATGCCAGCAAACTAATACATATAATTGTTTTCATCTTTTTTGTTTTTACCATTTAAATAAATATAATGGAGGAAGTAACAACAACATCGACGCTATTAAAAACACTAGCATTCTTGGTAACATCCATTTAAACCATTTACTATATGGTATTTTGGCGAGAGTAAGAGCCCCCATCGTAACGCCACTTGTTGGAATTATGAGATTGGTAAGACCATCCCCTAGCTGAAAAGTTAATACTGCCATCTGTCTGCTGATACCTGATACATCGCAAATTGGGATAATGATAGGCATAGTTAAAGACGCTTGTCCAGAACCTGACGGAATAAAAAAGTTCAAAAAGGATTGAAAAAAGAAGATACATACAGCAGAAATTACTGGCGCCGTATTTTGGGTAATGGTTACAATTGAATTTAGAATTGTATCTATTATTTTCCCTTCTTGTGAAATAATTAAAAGTCCCTTTGCCAAACCAATTACCAAAGCGGCTGTCATCATATCCTTGGCTCCATCCACAAAAGCATCTACAGCCTTAGATATAGGCATTCTATAAATAATGGAAACAAAAATAGCCAATGCTAAAAATAAACCCGCAATTTCATTAATATACCAAGCGTAATTGCTTACTCCATAAATAAGGATAACAATAGAAGCCAAAAGAGCTACCAAAACGAACTTTCTTGAACTATTTAAATCAAAATCTGATGTATCAATATTACTTTTTTCATTCTCACTGTTAATACCAAACAATAAGCTTTTCTCGGGATTTTTTTCGATTTTCGATGCATACTGAGTTATTACTGCACAAGCAATACTGGTCAAAACAAACCATACAAAAATTCGGTATTCCATTCCGCTAAAAATTGGAATTTGTGCTATACCTTGTGCTATACCAATCGTAAATGGGTTACTGAATGCGCCACCAAAACCAACACCAGTTCCTACTATTGGTATGGCTGCTCCAACTATTGCATCATATCCCATTGCTTTTGCCATAGGAACAGTAATCAAAATGAAAATTAAAATTTCTTCACTCATACCAAAAGTAGCTCCTGCAAATGAAAATAATATTATTAAAAAAGGAAGAACTAAAATTTTGTATTTGGGCCTTTTTTGACTGTATTGAATTACATTAAATAAACCAGCATTTATAGCTCCGGTAGTGTTTATAATGGCAAAAGCTCCTCCAACCAAAAAAACAAAAGCAATAATTTGTGCTGCCGAAATAAATCCTTTGATGGGAGCAACTAAAAATGCTTGGATACCCTGAGGAACCGCTTCTACATGCTTATAAGAGCCTGCAATAATTTTTTCCGTGTTGTTAACAATAGTCCTGTCAAATTCTCCCGCTGGAATTATCCACGTTAAGCCAATAAATAGAACAGTTATTGCTAAAATTATAGTGATTGTGTCTGGGAATTTTTCTAATATTTTCATCTTTTATATTTTAAATTTTTCTCCCGGAAGTAGGATTTCTAACTTGACATTTTTACCGCCTAATAATCCATTTTTTGTGTGAATACTTTTCTTTGCACTGTTCTGAATTAATATTACCTGCGAATCGCCACAAACCGTTGCAGAGTCGCCATCTACTATAATAGCAGTAGATTCATCAATTCCAATTGCTATTTGATCTGGATTTTCCAGCGCTACAGCTAATAAACGATTCATCCTCATCCGACGAATAAAATGCTGATCAACAATAGCGTTTGGGAGTAAACCCAATCCTGTTTTTATCTCAAAGTTTTGAGCTTCAATGGTACGAAAATCTCCAGTATATTTTGGATGTTTCAGTTCATTTCCTGATATCATTTTTTGGCTCATCACAGCTGCGCCAGCACTTGTTCCTGCAATGGTTGTTCCATTTTGATAAGCGGTAGAAATAGCATCATAAGCTGAAGTATTCAAAACAGATTTCATAAACAAGTTCTGATCACCACCAGTAATATAAATTAAACTTGCGGTTTTAAGAGAATCGATTTTCCCCTTTGTTTGATTCTTTGGATTAAGATTAAAAGATTTTATCTTCTCTGGACGAACACCTAAGGAAATAAACTGCTTTGCAGTATAATAAACCGCCGAATCAGG
>DATEOV010000382.1:0-7000 GCA_035273645.1 Flavobacterium sp.
GCTATTCCAAAAGAGAATTATTATTGAATAGCTATATCAAATACATCTACCCAGAAGATGTTGCCAAAACAAGGAATGTTTTACAAGAACTTTTAAAAGGAAAGACTTCAGTAATTTTTGAAAATAGAATCCTTACCAAAAAGGGGGAGCTTTTATCAGTGCAATGGACATCCATTATAAATCCTTCAAAAAGTCTTGTATATTCTATTGGGAGAGATATTACTGAAATTAGGACTGTACAAGAACAATTGCTAGCTAGTGAAAATTTATTAAACGATGCTCAAAAAATTGCCAAAATTGGTAGTTGGGAATTTAATTTGAATACGCAGGAATTGATTTGGTCCAAAGAATTATATCGTATTTTCGAGATAGCCAATGATATTAATGAAAACTTATATGAACTTTATCTGAGTCATTTTTCCGAAGAAGATAAGGAAATTCTTAGTAACAAGATAAGTGAATCCGTCAAAAGTAAATTGCCTTATGAAATTACTCATAAACTGTACTTTCCCAATAATCGCTTCAAATGGATTTACGGTACAGGAGTCCCTATTGTAAACGATAAGGGTGAAATTGTTGTTTTAAGAGGAGTAGCTCAAGACATAACCGAAAAAAAGCGAATTGAAAGTGAAATTTTGGCAAAAGAAAAAGAAGTTGCAGTTATCAAAGAGAAAGAAAGAGAACGACAAAGTAATGCCAAATTTAGAGACTATGTCGAGAATGCACCAGATGGTGTAATAGTGGTAAATAAAGATGGGTATTTTTTGGAAGTAAATCCAGCTGCAACAAAAATCACGGGCTATTCTAAAGATAAGTTGTTAAAAATAATGCTTAAGGATTTGACTCCACCAGATTCCTTGATTAAAATTGAAAAGATATTTGAAACTCTTTCAATGAAAAGAACTTCCAATGATGTAGCACAGTTTATCCATAAAAAAGGAACTTTACGATATTGGTCTATTGATGCAGTTAAACTATCGGAAAAGCAAATTTTATTGTTTGTCAAGGATATTACCGAGCGGATTCAAATAATTGATGCCTTAAAAGAAAAAGAAGAGTTCTTGAAAGAAACCCAAATTATTGCACAATTAGGGACTTATAGTATAAATATGCATACAGGAATATGGACGAGAACCGATTTGTTGAATACTATTTTGGGAATAGATGCTGACTATGATTTGAATCAAGAATCTTGGGGGGCTTTGGTTCATCCTGCTTGGAAGGAAAGTTTGGAAGTATATTTTCAAGAGGAAGTCGTAAATAAAAGAAAACCATTTAACAAGGAATACAAAATCATAAGGGTAAATGATAATGCCGAACGCTGGTTACATGGAATAGGAACTTTAAAATGGGATGAAGATAATAATCCTTCTGTTGTTGTTGGGACTATTCGGGATATAACCGATCATAAGTTATTGGAATTGGAATTGATACGTGCCAAAGAAAAAGCGGAAGAAAACGAAAAGGATTTGTATATAAAATACATTGAGTACGAAGAGATAAATGAACAATTAAAACAAACCAATAGAGAACTTAAAAAAGCCAAAATTCTGGCCGAGGAAGCCAATAAAGCCAAATCAGATTTTTTATCCAATATGAGTCATGAGATTCGGACTCCATTAAACGGCATTGTTGGTTTTACCGATTTATTAATGAAAACCGATCTGGAAAAAAATCAGTTGGAATATATGTCAACAGTCAATGTTTCCGCCAATTCTCTAATGGAAATTATTAATGACATACTTGATTTTTCAAAAATTGAATCCGGTAAATTAGATTTGCATATTGAGGATATTGATCTTTTTAGGCTGTTGCATCAAGTCATAGATTTGTTTAAGCATCAGGCTAATATAAAAAATATAGCTTTAGCACTGAGTATTGAAGAAAATGTACCACAATACATATGTGCAGATTCGATTCGATTGAAACAAATATTAGTGAATTTAATTAGTAATGCCTTAAAATTCACTTCTTTTGGACATATTCATTTGGATGTTGAACAAGTAAAAGGAGGCAAGAAAAGTACAACCATAAAGTTTTCCATTAAAGATACTGGTATTGGTATCAAACAATACAACCAAAAGAAAATTTTCAATTCTTTTGTGCAGGAAGACAGTGCTACTTCAAGAAAATTTGGAGGGACAGGTTTGGGGTTGGCCATTTCCAACTTACTTCTTGAATTAATGAGCAGTAATTTGCAACTGAAAAGTAAGTATGGAGATGGTAGTGATTTTTTCTTTTTTGTTAAATTTAAAAAAGCAGAACCTCTTAAAGATACTTTTGTCGAATTGATGCCTCATAAGGCTATACCTAGGATACCAAGTACCAATAATTTGGATGCCTTGCGTATTTTGATAGTGGAGGACAATAAAATCAATATGTTCTTAGCCAAAACATTAGTTAAAAGAATTATTCCGAATGCCATTATTTTGGAAGCCATAGATGGGCAGGAAGGAGTGGAGCAATTTGAAATCAATAATCCCGATTTGATTTTGATGGATATTCAAATGCCAATAAAAAATGGATATGATGCCACAATTGAAATTAGAAGCCATAAAAAAGGAGACAAAATACCTATTATCGCTTTAACCGCTGGTATTATGGTAGGTGAAAAAGATAAATGTCTCGAGTTTGGGATGAACGATTATGTTTCGAAACCTATAATCGAAGATGATCTGGATGTTATACTTCATAAATGGTTGTCCCAGAAACAATTATCATAGTTTGTGTAAAGGAAATGCAACTATTCCATTATTGTAATCCTAAATTTTTAAACAACTCTTGATAATTTGGATTATTTGGATCCAATTGTTTCAATTGTAAAACCGTTTGCTGTGCTTTTGTTTGGTTTCCGGTTTGGATATATACAAAAGTAAGTGCGTAATACAAATCGGGTGTATCAGGGTTTATGGCAATTCCTTTTTGTAAAACAGCTTCTGCTTCTTTGAATTTTTTCTTGGCATTCAGCATCAATCCATAATTATAATACACTCTTGGATTTTGTGATTTTAAGGTAACTGCTTTCGCAAATGAAGCTTCGGCAGCAACAGTATTGTTCATTTCATTATAAAGCAAGGCTAAATTGTAATAAATGCGTTCGTTGTTTGGATCATTTTTCAACGCTTTTTGCAATACTTGTAAGGAAGCATCATTTTTCCCAACCGCATTATACAGGGAGGATAAATTAAGCAAAGCATAATTTATCTTACTATCTTTTCTAAGACCTTTCAGATAGAATGATTCGGCATTAGTATAGTCCTGTATTTTTAGATAATAATCAGCCAGCATCACATTTCCAACTGAAAAGTCAGTTTGATAACGTAGGTAACTGACCAATTCTTTATGAGCAGCTTCAAAAGCAGTTGTGTATTGGCTTGGAATTTGATCTTTCGGTAGACTTACAAAAAGATCAGCTGCGGCGATACGAACCGCTCTCACTTTATCCGATAATAAAGGGCCAACATTTTCTATCCAACTGTTTGGTGAGAAAATTGACAAACTTCGTAAAGCTCTATATCGCACTTGGGCATCTTTATGATTTAAACAGGATAATAGCGAATTTAAACTCGTTTGACTATTGAAACTTCCCAAATAGAAAACAGCAGTGGCCTTAATGATATTCGGAGTTGTTTGATTATTGATTAATTGTATTAAATGGGGTTCGCTGTTGTTGTCCAATTTGCTTCCAGGAATCAAATCATCTGCAAAATGGTATTTACGGTTAGGACCATACCATTTTATTACCGCATTGGCCAAGTCTTTTTCTGATTTATCTTTATGGCAGTTACTGCATGCATTTGGGGTGCCATATTTGACTGAAAGGTCGGGGCGGGGAACTCTAAAGCTATGGTCGTGACGTAAATCATTACCCATATATATTTTTCCAGGCATATGACAGTTTACGCAAAGTGAACCTTTTGAGGCAGATGTATGAAAAGTGTGTTTTGGAGTATCATATTTTTTTGGAATATGGCATTGCACGCACGTTTGATTATCGATATGTTTCAATTTAGTACTGTGCGGATTGTGACAATTACTGCATTTTACGCCTTTGCTATACATTTTACTTTGTAAAAAAGAAGTATAAATATAATCTTCATCATCTACTTGTCCATCAGCATGGAAATATTCTGTATCTGGAATTTGCGGAATGTAATTATCCATTATTTCCTTGCTATCGATGTGTTTTGGACTAATTTCAGACATACGGGCATGACAAGGAGCACAAGCATTGATTTGTTCCGATTGTCCCGATTTTTTGCCTAATTTCATAAAACTGCCAGTTACTTTATCTCCCGATTTGTAATCAGTACCATTTATGTATCCCAAATGTTTTTGCCCTGCTCCGTGACAACTTTCACAGCTAACATTGATGATACTATAACTCGTTTTGTAAGTATCAGTTTTGGTGTCGTAATTTTTATGTAAGTTGGTCGAATGGCAGCTCGCACACATCGTATTCCAGTTTTGGGCATTTCCTGTCCAATGTAACCAATCATGTGAAGGTATTTTTTGGCCAGGATATTGGTTGAACCATTTTTTTTTGTTGACATCCCAACTCAAACGAGGTACTTGCATTCTTCCTCCAGGAAAATGAACCAGATATTGCTGTAAAGGTTTGTATCCAAATATATATATTACCTCAAAGTCATGGTTTTTACCATCACTTCCTTCGGTATTGATGAAAAATTTGGAACCTTTTTTATAGAATTTGCTGGTGATACCATCAGCGGTGAAAGTTACATTGTTAAAATCTCCTTTTACAGTCGAATCATTAGCGGGAAGCATCGACATATAATGGTCGGATTGCTTCCATTGATGATGCTCAGCCGTATGACATTTTACGCAAGATTTATCCCCTACGTAGGCATTATTATCTGAGAGAACTTCGGAATATTCAGCATCTTTTGAACTGCAACTGTCCACAATAAAAACTCTGAAAATGACAAAGAGAATAAGAAGGATTACAATAACAATTGATGATTTTTTGAGCATGAAGAATAAATTTTCTCAAAAATATAGAATTATAAAATAGGAGCAAAGGGATTTTTAGTAATAAAATCACCTGTAAGTAAGTTTTTTTTGCATAAAAAAAAGAGTGTTTGAAGGTTACAAACACTCTTTTTAGGATTATTATAAATTAATTACATTACGCTTTCTTTTCCGATTTTGCTGTGCAGCAAGATTTTTTAGATTTGTCACATGCCTTTTTTTCTTTGGCAGTACATTCTTTTTTAGGAGTTTCTTTTGGCTTAGTTTCTTGAGCGCTCGCATTCATTCCTGCTGAAAAAAGGGCTACTGCCAAAACTGTGATTAGGTTTTTCATACTTTTTGGTTTTTGATTTTAATGATGAACCAAAATTATTGTTTTTTTTGAATCACGGATATTAATTAACTTTTTTATAACTCAATATATAGCCAATGTATTTATAGTAATGACATAAAACGCTGGAAAAGAGATTTGTAATATTTGTATACGAGGCTTCCTTAGGTAACATCATTCTAATGATTTTATCTAATATTCCAATCCGAAAAATTCGTATATTCGTTTAGTGGAGCTAAGAAAAGGATGATCAAAAAATCAAAGCTGCAGCGATTAAAATCTGAACCTAAATGAAAGAACTGTTAATATTTTTTTTGTTTTTAGGTTTTTGTACCGCAAATGGACAAATAACCATTGATGACTGTCAGGAAAAAGCGAAAGTAAATTATCCATTAATCAAGCAATACGATTTGATTGCAAAATCGTCTGACTATACCATTTCCAATGCCAATAAAGCCTATCTTCCTCAGGTAAGCGTAACGGCAATAGGTGGATACATTTTTACTGGACTGCCTGAATTTTCGGCGCCAGGTTCCACTTCTGGAGAACAAAATAAAGCCCAATTTATTGGCATTGCCCAAATTAATCAAACCATTTGGGATGGAGGTGCAACACGTACCCAAAAAGATATTGCAAAATCGGTTGCCGAGGTCGAAAAATCAAGCGTTGATGTTTCGCTGTATTCCATTCGCGAACGCGTTAATCAGCTGTTTTTTGGAATCTTGTTAATCGATGAACAAAACAAGCATTTGGATATTTTGTACGATGAATTAAAACTGGGACTCAACAAAGTTCGACTTTCAAAAGAAAACGGATTGGCCTATGCTTCAGATGTAGATGAGGTCAAGGCTGAAATGCTCAATTTGGAACAGAAAAAAATTGAATTCAATTATACCCGGAAAGGCTATGTTCAAATGTTGTCTTATCTGATGGGAGAGAAACTAGAAGAAAATGTAAAACTTGAAAAACCAGTACTAATTGAATCTGTTGATAATCTTAGTAATCATAGACCAGAATTAAGTTTGTATGCCAATCAATTAAAACTAGCCGAATCCCGTTCAGAAATCAATGCCGTTTCTTTAATGCCTAAAATCGGTTTATTAGGTGCGGGCGTTTTGATAGAGCCCGGAATTAATTTCGGTCAATCAAAGTTCAATGGATTGGCTCTTGCGGGAATAAGTATGTCTTGGAGCACTGCAGGACTTTATAAAAGCAGTAACAATAAGGATTTGGATAAAATCGAAATGGACAAAATCAACAATCAGCAGGAAACTTTTTTGTTCAACAATAAACTGCAATTGACACAAGCCAACAGCGACATCGAAAAACAAAAAGCAATTATTGCTAAGGATGCCGAAATCATCAAACTGAAAGGCAATATCAAAAAATCATATCAGCTAATGTATGATAATGGAGTGGTTGCTATGAACGATTTACTGTCTGCGATGAACAAAGAGAGCGAGGCGATTGGGAATCAGGCATTGCACAATGTCCAATTGCTGATGAGTATTTATAACTACAAAACGATAAGCGGTAACTAATTTAATTTTGCAAAAATGAATTTCAATTTTTATAAAATAGGCTTAATAGCTTTTTGTCTCGCCCTTTCTTCCTGTGGCAAAGGAGAAAATACTAATGAAGCATCGGGAACATTCGAGGCCACGGAAACAATTGTAT
>DATEOV010000383.1:0-3994 GCA_035273645.1 Flavobacterium sp.
CTAAAGCTTCTAGAATCGCTTCGTCAATTTCATCGGAAGATAAATAAGGGGAATGGTGTTTTAAGGTAAATTCCAAATTTTGTCTAACAGTCATAGAATCATATAAAGCGCCATTTTGAAACAAGAAACCTATCCTGACTCTAATTTCATTTAGGGCAACAGTATTCATTTGTGTAATATCTTCGCCAAAAATGTTGATTTCACCTTCATCGGCACGAATTAAACCTACCAAACATTTTATGGTAATTGATTTTCCTGAACCAGATCTACCCAAAATAGCCAAATTCTCTCCCTTTTTTGCGATAAGATTGACACCATTTAGAACTGTATTATCTCCAAACGATTTGTGCAAATTTTTTATTTCTACAATAGTTTCTAAAGGTTGTGCTGTTGTCTTTTTATCTTTTAAGATTTTAGTCTGTATCATAGCTTTAATAAAATAAGTCAGTTATTTGTACAGCAATCATATCAAGGATAAAGATGCTTAGGGAAGCAGTAACTACTGCTGTGTTTGCTGCTTTCCCAACACTTTCGGTTCCATTTTCGGCATTAAAACCTTTATAACAGCCCACCAAACCGATACCAAACCCGAAGAAAAAAGTTTTTAGTATTGCCGGTAATATGTCCAGAAATTCCAAATGTTCCAATACATTCGTGAAATAGCGGAAGAACCCCATGTTTTCATGAATGTTGAATCCAATGTATCCTCCAAAAACACCAATGAAATCAGAATAAATGACTAAAATTGGTATCATAATTGTGGTTGCCATAATTCTGGTAACCACCAAATATTTGTATGGATTTATAGCCGAAACTTCCATAGCATCAATTTGCTCGGTTACTTTCATAGAACCCAATTCGGCTCCTATACTTGAGGCTATTTTTCCGGCACAGATCAAGGCTGTAATCACTGGAATAATCTCCCGTATTAACGAAAGCCCAACCATACTGGGTAACCAAGACTCGGCACCAAACTTAGCCATTGTCGGTCGGGATTGTATAGTAAGTACCAATCCCATTATAAAACCAGTAATACTCACCAAGGGCAAAGTTTTGTATCCAATAGCATAACATTGCCAAAGAAATTCCTTGAATTCAAAGGGTGGTTTTGCGGCTTCTTTAAAAAAACGAATTGTAAATAGAGTAGCCTTACCAATATCTTCAAAAGTGTTTTTTAGATAGGATTTCTTAAATGTTACTTTTATTGTGTTTACAGGAGTATTCATGATTTTATTATATTTTTCAAACACTAATTCAAAATCCGGATCAAGCCTATTGAAGAATTCAAAGGCTAAAAAATGGAACACAGATGACACAGACTTAACAGATTTTATTTTCGCTGTTTTTAAGTAATTACATTTCTGTAAATCATAAAAAAGTATGGATCCGTTAAATCTGTATCATCTGTGTACTATCGAGTAATATGGTATTAGGCCAATGTTTTTTTGTGATTTAATTTTGAATAAATCTCTTTTTGTGATTCATTTAGTTTAATAGACTTTCTTGTATTTTTTTCTATGCACAATCGAGCCATTAAATAGCTTACTGTAGATTCTGCTCCTTGGTTTAAATTGACATAGGTATCTTCCAATCCGTCATAACAGCCTCCAGTACAGGGATTATAAATAATTTGATGCAGATGGTTATTTCCCAAAAACCAACTGAAAGCAATTTTCATTTTTCTGGTATATTCCGGGTCATTGAACGCTTTTGAAAATTTGCTTAACGCCAAAATAGTATAAGCAACATCAATGGGTTGTTCCCCTCCAATGGCACCTGGGGTTGAGTTATCATCTTTTAACATCCACCCTTTATTGGATATTACTTTGATGCTTTTATCATTGAAAATTTTACTCAAAAGAAAGTCAAACGAAGTTTTGGCGACTGCTTTATAGTTCGTGTCGCCTGTACTCAAATAAGCGCAAAGCATCGCTTCCGGCAAAATACTGTTGCCGTAAGTCAAATAACTTTCGAACCAACTCCAATTGGGTTTCGATTCGTGCTTGTACATTTGAATCATTCTGTCGGCTAGTTCTTTTATTATTACAGTGTTTTGCTGTGATTTTTCTTTTGTATTGGCATAATAAAGTCCTTTGATAACAAAAGCCATTGCACGTGTCGAATGCATTTTTAAAACATTGGTAGAAGCTCGTTCCAAAGTCTTTTTGGCTTTTTCCACTAGAACAACTGGCAAAATTGATTCCAACGAAATCAAATAGCCTAAAGCCCAAATGGCTCTACCATTAGAATCCTCAAGATTGGTCTCGTAGTTTTGATCTGTAAAATCACCATCCTCATCTACATAATTTAGAAAAGAACCATCGTCCTGGAGACAAGAGACCATAAAATTCATGTAGATTTTGATGTAATCTAAATCGGTTTTGTCTTTCGTTAATTCAAAATGTTTACACATTGCTACCATAGCACGGGCATTATCATCAATAGTATATCCTGATTCAGGGTCGGGTTGATTGATAATAGAAAACTGGATTATACCAAAATCTGTTGTTAATTTTTTGATATGGTCTAAGTTAATTTTTGGAATTTTATATTCTAAATTCAAATTTCCATTACTCATTTCTTCAAATAAAAGACCATGAGCAATTGCTGAGTTTTCCCAAGCTGTTGGCACAATTTTATGCAATCCGTTTGCGCTTATGTTTTTTCTTAATTTATTATCCAGTAACAAACGATTTACTTCTTTGGCCAATTGCTCAGAATTTCCAAAATCGATTATGATTCCAGTATCTTCACTTAGTACTTCGCACGCATGTGGAATAGGAGTGGAGATGATGGGGCAACCACAACTCATTGCATACGAAAAGGTTCCACTTACGGCTTGATTAGGATCCTTAGAAGTAAACAAATAAATATCCGTAAGCTGTAAAAAGTCTAATAATTGAGGCAGTGGTAAAAAGGCATTTACAAACAATACATGATTTTGTAACTGTAGGTTTTGAATTTTTTCATCCAGCATCATTCTGTACTTTTGCCCTTCTTCTTTCACTACTGATGGATGTGTTTTACCAATTATTAGAAACAAAACATCTTTGTTTTTTTCGATAATACTAGGCATGGCATCCAGTGTTGTTTCGATACTTTTTCCTGAATTTAATAATCCAAATGTTGACAGCACTTTTTTTCCAGACAAATTATATTCTTCTTTTAGAAGTTCTTTGTCAGAATGAGGTACTAAATGGGTTCCATGAGGTATTACAGTTATTTTTTCTGGATCGACTCCATAATCATTTTTCAAGATTAAAGCTGCTGAATGGGTCATTACAATTATCGAATGAGCCAGCTGTCCTATGACTTGAACATTTTCTTTAAGTAAATCGTCAGGAGTAGGTAATACTGTATGAAATACAATTATTGCAGGTTTTGTAATTTTATATAAAAACTGTATAAAATTGGATTCGATATTTCTAAAAAGCCCGAATTCATGTTGAAGCAATACCATCTGAATCGAATTAGTGGCATTGATTTTTTTTAACAAATTATTGAACGAATTTGGTTCATCTGTGTTGAGGATATATTTTACAGGTTCATCATATTGATGTTTTTCAGCATCCAATTCCAACGCACAAATTTTTATATTGAATGAATTTTTAAACTTATTATTTAATGATTTAATCAAATCCTGGGAATAAGTTGCAATGCCACATTCTCTAGGAGGGAAAGTGGTAATGAACAATATTTCGGGAAGTTTTACCACTGTATTAGGGATAAAATGATTAATAATTGACGTTTTAAATTCTGTGTTTAATACTCCTATTGGAGGGATATTAGTGTTCTGAGTGGTGATTCTATTTCTCATCTTTAAAAGTATTAAGCATTAGTTCTTTTTTGTAAAACTTAGAATTACAAGAACTATAAAGGTCAGTTTATAATACCTGAAAAATGTTATGAAACTTTTTAAAATAGTTATATTATTTACAGATTAACAGGTAGTTATGTTTATTGGAAACATTTTTTTGAATGGCTAATAAAATTT
>DATEOV010000384.1:0-4077 GCA_035273645.1 Flavobacterium sp.
TTGAGTTACATTGGTTTGTTTAAGATCTTCTTCAGTACCGTTGAGCATAATATCTGAAAGACGAAAGCCAAGAACTTCGTTCGATTGTTCAAATAATTTCTTAGCGAAGACACTATTGTTGTAGTGATCTTTACCCATACCTGGAAATTGTGAGACCTGGCCCGGAAATACAAATGCATGTTTCATTCTATAATTTACTCCCTACCCTTTCGATTAAAATTTGGTGATTAACCGGAAACAAAAAAGGTTTGATAAATAAAATATCAAACCTTTTAATGAATTACAAATATACCGGATTAGCTTAAATCGGCTGATATAAGTTTCAGGAACTCGCTGCGAGTTGAATTTTTATGAAACTCTCCATCAAATGCTGAGGTAGTGGTTGTTGAATTTTGTTTTTGCACACCTCGCATCATCATGCATAAGTGTTTAGCTTCAATTACAACAGCTACACCCAATGGATTCAATGTTTCCTTAATAGCATCTTTAATTTGTATCGTCAATCTTTCCTGCACTTGCAAGCGACGTGCAAAAACATCTACTACTCTTGCTATTTTACTCAAACCTGTTATCCATCCATTAGGAATATAAGCCACATGTGCTTTACCAATAAAAGGCAACATATGATGTTCGCACATACTGTAAATTTCAATATCCTTTACTACGATCATCTCACTTACTTCTTCATGAAATTTTGCTGAATTGATGATGGCTTTTGCATCCAAATGATAACCCTGCGTAAGATATTGCATCGCTTTCGCCAAACGCTCAGGAGTTTTTTTCAATCCTTCACGTTCAGGATCTTCACCAAGCAATCCAAGAACTTCGCCATAGCTTTTTACAAGCCCACTCGTGATCTCGTCTTCGTATTGTTCTGTTTTTTTATATGCCATAAAACCAATTTAAAAATATTTTCTATATTACCAGCTTAAGAATAACTATTAAACTTTCGTTGCGTCGCACTCTTGTACGTCCAATTCACTGCTCAACCTTACACTATCATTTATCCATTTTCATCTATCATCTATTCTACCGGGTATTCAACAAAGTTTCTCGGCGTTTCATACAACCTTATCTGTAAATCTTTTTCTTTAGGGATATCCGGACGCAGTAAATCATAAATAACGACAGCAATATTTTCTGCCGTAGGATTCAGATTTTTAAATTCTTTAGTATCCAGGTTCAGGTTTTTATGATCGAATCTTTCAATAATTTTTTCTTTTACCAGGTCACTCAATTTCTTTAGATCCATTACATAACCAGTCTTCTCATCCGGCTCACCAATTATTTTTACTATCAGCTCATAGTTATGACCATGATAATTGGGTAAAGCACATTTCCCAAATACCTCCATATTCTTTTCGTCATCCCAATCAGCATTAAATAAGCGATGCGCTGAATTGAAATGTTCTTTTCTGAATATCGCTACTTTTTTTCCCATTTATTCAATGATTAAACAGATCGTAAAGGATATTGTTCATTCAATTATTTCCCACCATAGTATTCTACAAATATTTTGGCTGTTTCTACAAGTTTTAAACAATGTAATTGGACGGGCGGCGGCAGATGTGGCTCTAATTCTTGCCAAATACCTATCACAAGGTTTTCAATAGAACAAAGTTTCCCTTTCATAAAATCCACATCAACATTCAAGTTTCTATGATCAAGCTTTTCGGTTACTTTTTCAGTAACTAGTGCTCCAAGTTTCTTTGCATCAAAAATAAAACCAGTATCAGGGTCGGGATCTCCTTTAATAGTCACAAACAATTCAAAATTGTGGCCATGCCAGTTTTCATTGGCGCATTTGCCAAACACTTCGTTGTTTTTTTCCTTACTCCAATTGGGATTATAGAGCTTATGAGCAGCGTTAAAATGTTCAATTCTTGTTAAGTAAACCATGCTTTACTTTTTGTTTCCTCACAGCGTTGGGCGGAAGAAATAATGAGCGGCAAAGGTAAGGCCATCAGCTTTAACAATGATGTGCGATATTTGCCAAAATGGGAAAAAATATACTGGTAGTTGCCGCAACAGCAAAGGAAATTAATCCTTTTATTGAATTGACAAGAACAGGCGATATCAATAATGCAGATATACTTATTTCCGGCATCGGGCTCACCGCGAGCACTTACCATTTAGCCAAACAACTTGCTTTAAAAAAATACGACCTGGTGATACAAGCCGGGGTTGCAGGTTGTTTTGATCTTAGAATTCCATTAGGTGCAGTTGTAGCAGTAAAGCAAGATGCAATTGCAGACCAAAGTGTAATTGAGTTGCAAAAACTCAAAACTCTTTTTGATCTAAACCTGGTGCCACAGGATCAATATCCATACAAAAAAGGGTGGTTGATAAATACAAATAAAGAGGTTTTAAAAAAAACTAAACTAAAAATTGTAAAAGGAATTTCTGTCAACCAGATCAGTACTTCAAAACAAATGATAAAATTCTACCGTGATGTGTTTGATCCGGTAACTGAATCAATGGAAGGCGCCGCACTTCATTATGTTTGTTTAATGGAAAACGTTCCATTTGTACAGATCAGGAGTATCTCAAATTATATTGGCGAAAGAAACAAAAAGAAATGGGATATGATGGATTCGATCGCCAATTTAAATGACACTCTCATTAAAATAATTACTAATTATTAATTAAGGATTAATAATTTCTTACTAATGAAGCTAACTCTTGGATTTTCGCCTTGTCCTAATGACACTTTCATCTTCGATGCATTGGTAAATAAAAAGATCAATACAGAAGAGTTAGAGTTTGATGTAGTGCTTGAAGATGTAGAGACACTAAACAAATGGTCATTTGAAAAAAAACTTGATATAACAAAACTTAGCTATCCCGCCTTCTTTCAAAATCTTGATAAATATATTTTATTAAACTCTGGCGCTGCTTTAGGCAAAGGAGTTGGCCCATTGTTAATTTCAAAACAGAATATTCAACATTCAACTTTCAATTTTCAACAAGCCACAATTGCATTACCCGGAAAGAACACAACTGCGAATCTTTTGTTTTCATTTGCATATCCGGAAGCAAAGAATAAAAAGCATATGATATTTTCAGCGATCGAAGAATCAGTATTAAACGAACAAACTGAACTTGGAGTGATCATTCATGAAAATCGTTTTACTTACCAGCAAAAAGGATTGCATAAAGTAACAGACCTTGGTGAATATTGGGAAGAAAAAATGAATGCGCCGATCCCGTTAGGAGGTATAGCTATTAAAAGATCAATAGATAAAGAAACAAGTTTAAAAATTGACAGGCTGATAAGAAAGAGTATTGAATTTGCGTTTAGCAATTATCCCTTAATTACCGAATATGTAAAACAGCATTCGCAGGAAATGAGTGAAGATGTAATGCGACAGCATATCGAGCTTTATGTAAATAATTTTTCAATTGATCTTGGTAATGATGGAAAACAGGCAATAGAAACTCTGTATAAAATAGCAGCTACACAATTACCGGTAAGTTCTATTCAATCATCAAGTAAGCTGTTCCTTTCATAAAGTATGTTTATTCGCCATCTAGCTATGGATTTTCTTTGTTCTTGAATCATCGTTTTTGTCGTTTCGTTAACACAAGGAATTCTGTAATGAGACGTTATTTGTAAATCGAAACCTAAACCACGCACCAACATGAGAAAGCCTCTCCTATTAGCAACACTGCTTTTCTTTACTTTTTTTATACAGGCCCAGAATTCTCAATCTATTCACCGACTCAAAGTATTTATTGATTGCAACAATACCTGGTGTGACCAGACTTTCATAAAGACGGAAATTAATATCGTCGACTTTTTACTGGATAACCAGGCAGCAGATCTTCATATATTAATAACTGAACAGGAGACCGGTGGTGGTGGAAGCCAATACCAACTTATCTTTTTTGGACAAAATAAGTTCAAACAGATGACAGATACTTTAAGATTCAACACTGATCCCATAGCAACAGATTTTGAAGAAAGAGATCTCCTGATCAAATATCTGAAGCTTGGTCTTACCCCATATATTGTTAAAGCCGGCAATGGAAAAGACATAGCAATTGAAATGAAAATCAAAACGGATGAAAAAAAGA
>DATEOV010000385.1:0-11847 GCA_035273645.1 Flavobacterium sp.
ATTTTAGAGAAAAACGGTCAGGCAATTGACAAAAAATTCATCACTTCAGGTATCGTTAAACGTACTGGTAAATACACTGCTTCAGTTCGTTTACACCGTGATGTAATCGTTGAATTAGCTTATGAAATTGTTGCGGAAAAGTAACAGTTTGTTAGCTTTTTGTTAATAAAATATAAAAATCACTCTTCGGAGTGATTTTTTTTTATCTAATTTTGAGATCAAACCAATATAATATAAAAACCTTCCAAAATGAAAAAATTATTAACATTATTTTTTTTTGTTTTCGGCCTCTTTATGATGTCGGGGCAAACGACAACCTCTAATATTAAGGGAGTTGTGAAAAATGCAACAGGCGAGTCAGTCCCTGGTGCTTCAATTCTGGCTGTTCATACACCTACCGGAACTAAATATTCTTCGATTTCGAATGATGAAGGAAGATTTAGTATTTTGAATATGAGAGTTGGTGGTCCTTATAAAGTGACCGTGACCTTTATAGGTTCTCATAAAGAAGAGTTCAGTGATGTTTATCTTGAATTAGGAAAGACTTTTAGTTTAGATGTCGTTTTGACTGATGAAAGTCAAACACTTGAAGAAGTTAAAATTGTAAATACCAATAATAAAATTTTTCAGAGTAGTAAGACAGGAGCTGAAACAACAATTGGTAGAAAAGAATTGGCAGCTTTGCCGTCTATTTCAAGATCAGCAGAAGATTTTACAAGATTGGAACCAACTGCAAGTGGTGGTTCATTTGGAGGTAGAAATGATCAATACAATAATTATTCTTTGAACGGAGCTGTTTTTAATAATCCCTTCGGACTTGATGCTGCAACACCTGGAGGTCAAACAAATGCTCAACCTATTTCATTGGATGCAATTGATCAAATTCAAGTTGCAACTGCACCTTATGATGTAACTTTGTCGGGTTTTACAGGAGCTTCGGTTAATGCCGTAACGAAATCGGGTTCAAATGAGTTTCACGGTACTGCATATGGCTATTTTAGAAATGAAAATATGACAGGCGACAAAGTACGTGGTGAAGATATTTTTGTGCCTTCTTTAGAGCAAACACAAGCTGGATTTAGTATCGGTGGGCCAATTATAAAGGATAAATTATTCTTTTTTGCCAATTATGAAATTGATAAAAGGAGTGATTTGGGGTCTAGTTTTGTTGCAAACAATGGGGATGGAGTTACAGGCGTGAATGAATCCAGAGTTTTGGAAAGTGATTTGGTTGCTGTTTACAACGCTTTAACTAATTTGAAAGATGCCAATGGTAATAGTTTTGGTTATAATCCTGGAGCTTATCAGGGATTTATACACAATTCAAATTCCAATAAAGGAATTATAAAATTAGATTGGAATATAAATGACAATAATAAATTGGCAGTTATTTATAACTTTTTGGATGCTTCAAAAGACAAGCCGGCTCATCCAACTGCTTTGGGGTATAGAGGGCCAAGTGCTTCAATTCTTCAATTTCAAAATGCAGGATATCAAATAAATAATGAGTTGAGTTCATTCTTGGTTGAGTTGAATTCAAAAATAAGTGAGAAAGTTTCAAATAAATTACAGGCTGGTTATACTCATTTTAATGATTTTAGAGACCCATTTTCTACTCCAGCACCTATTATTAATATTCAAGATGGTGCTGGTGCTAATTATATTATTGGAGGGCATGAACCTTTTTCAATTAATAATACTTTAGATCAAAAAGTATTTCAGATTACTGATAATTTAACCTACGTAGTGGGGAATCATTCATTTACATTTGGTGGTTCATTTGAAAAATTTGCTTTTAAAAATTCATTTAACTTAACTGGTTATGAGAATTTTGGGAATCCAAATGGATATGCAGGTTTGTTCTTTTCTCCATATTTTACTGTTGCTGATTTCTTAGCAGATGCAGCTAAGCCATACGCGACAAGTATTGTGGCTCAAAACATGCAATATGCAATAGATACATACAACAGTAAAAGTAAAATTGAAGCCGGGGAGATTGGTGGTTGGAAATTATCGGAATTGAATGTTGGTCAAGTTGCTTTTTATGCACAAGATGATTGGGATTTAAATGATGATTTTAAATTGTCTTTGGGTTTAAGAGCTGACAAACCATTGTATTTTAACACGGCTGATTTGATTCAAAAATACATGGATGTTAATGCAGCGAGCGGAGCAGTTCGTGATGAAACTATTGATTACTATGATCCAGAAACTGGTCAAGCTGTAAAATTAATTTCTACTGATTTGCCATCGGATAAAATTCTTTGGTCTCCAAGACTTGGTTTTAACTGGAATATGGATGGTGATAATATTTCTCAACTTCGTGGAGGGACTGGTGTTTTTACTGGTAGAATTCCTTTTGTGTGGTTAGGGAACCAAGTAAGTGGTGCAGACGATAGTTTTTTACAAATTATGGATCCAGATTATAAATGGCCGCAAGTATGGAGAACCAGTTTAGGATACGACCATAAGTTTAAAAACAATTATATTTTGACAGTTGATATGTCATATAATAAAGATATTAATGGAGTGCATGTTCAAAACTGGGGATTAAAAACACCTTCAGGAACTCTTGCAGGAACTGATAATAGAGCGATTTATTTGGCAACTGATAAAGGAGTAAATAATGCCTATGTAATGACTAACTCTGATAAAGGTTACGCATTCAACTCTGCAATAAAAGTGCAAAAGACTTTTGATAATGGATTATATGCCAGTATTGCTTATAATTATATGATTTCAAAAGATGTGAACTCTATCGAAGCTGAAATTACAGGGGACGCTTTTGCTTTTAATCCTGCATTAGGAGATGTAAATAAAGATGTACTTGCTAATTCTAAATATGGTGATAACAACAGATTTGTTGGAGTTGGTTCTAAAAAATGGGTATATGGAAAAGATAAATGGGCTACTACAGTTTCAACAGTTTTTGAATATGCTCAAGGAGGACGTTTTAGTTATACTTATGGAGGAGATATTAATAATGATGGATCAGGCGCCAATGATTTGATCTATGTTCCTACATCTGCGGAAATACAAGCTATGACTTTCTCTGGTGCAGGCCAGGCAGCTGCATTTGATGCGTTTATCGATCAAGACGAGTATTTGAGTGATAGAAGAGGTCAATATGCAGAACGCTATGGTGCTTTGTCTCCATGGAGAGGTAAATGGGATATGAAGATATTGCAAGATTTTAATTTCAAAGTTTCATCAGCTTCAGAAAAAACAAATACAATTCAATTTAGTATCGATATTTTGAATTTCAGTAACTTATTGAATTCTGATTGGGGATTGGTTCAAACTCCAGTAAGTATTCAGCCAATAGGGGTTTCGGTTGCAGGTAATACTCCAACTTATACTTTTAATGGAACTCAAACCAAAACGTTTGCATACGATGCTAGTCTTGCTTCTAGATGGCAAATGCAATTTGGAATTAGATATATTTTCTAAAGAATCGACAATTATGTTAATTAGCCTTCTTGAAAAAGAAGGCTTTTTTTTGGCCTAAAAAAGTTTAAATTTGCATTTGAAATAATTTACCGAAAAAGTAGAAGAATTTAATAGCAATACATGAAATACACCAGACTTACAAAAGAACAATTTGAAGAGTTAACACAAGAATTTACTAATTTTTTAGCTACTCAGGCAATTGATAAAGCGGAATGGGATCAAATCAAAGCTGAGAAACCTGAAGTTGCAGAACAGGAATTGGATGTTTTTTCAGATTTGATTTGGGAAGGAGTGCTTACAAAAGCAACCTATCTAGAGTTTTTCTCCAAAAACCATATTTTTCTTTTTCATTGTTTTGATACAGATATAAAATCTATTGTTTTAAAATCATTGGTTCCGGAAGTTGATTTTTTATCCAAAGAAGGTTTAGAATGGCTTAGTGATAATATGTTTACAGAAACAATTGAAATGAAAACTGGAAAAAAAGAGTTTACTGAAGAACGTAATCTTTCCATTTTTCAATTGATTCAACAGGGATCCTTCTTGAGTGACGGTCAATTGTACAATCAAATTAATTCGATTATCGAAGGATAAATTTGAATTTTAAAATTTAAATTGGTTATTTTAGTAGATTATTTAATACACTAAAATAGCCAATTTTTTGTTTTATGGATATACAGCAAAGCATTCAAACACTTAGGGAAGAACTCAATCTTCACAATCATAATTATTATGTGTTGGATAAACCAACATTGTCTGATTATGAGTTTGATATGAAATTAAAGGAACTTCAGGATTTAGAAAATAAACACCCTGAATTTTTTGATGCAAATTCTCCAACACAGAGAGTTGGTGGAACGGTGACTAAAAATTTTGAAACGATTCCTCATGAATATCGAATGTATTCTTTAGATAATTCGTATTCAAAAGAAGATTTGATTGATTGGGAAAACCGAATTCAGAAAGTCTTAGGTGATGTGCCATTAGAATATACTTGTGAATTAAAATATGATGGAGCATCTATAAGTATCACCTATGAAAATGGAATATTAAAACGAGCTGTGACTCGTGGAGATGGTTTTCAAGGAGACGATGTGACCAATAATATAAAGACAATAAAATCTATTCCTTTGCAGTTGAAAGGGAATTATCCAGAACAGTTTGCTGTTCGAGGCGAGATTATTTTGCCTTTTGCCGGATTCGAAAAAATGAATCAGGAATTAATTGAAATTGGAGAAACTCCTTATTCCAATCCTAGAAATACTGCTTCCGGAAGTTTAAAATTGCAAGACAGCGCCGAAGTAGCTAAGCGACCTTTGGATTGTTTACTTTATTTTTTGATAGGACCTAATTTGCCGTTTGATTCCCAATTTGAAGGACTTCAAACCGCAAGAAATTGGGGGTTTAAAGCTCCGACAGAAGCCAAGTTAGCAAAGAATTTGGATGAAGTTTTTGAGTTTATTGAATATTGGGATATTCATCGTCGCGATTTGCCTTATGAAACAGATGGTGTTGTAGTGAAAGTTAATAATTTACACTATCAAGACGAATTAGGCTATACAGCAAAATCACCTCGTTGGGCAATTGCTTATAAATTCAAGGCAGAACAGGTTTTTACTAAATTAAATTCGATTTCGTATCAAGTTGGAAGAACTGGTTCAATTACGCCAGTTGCCAATCTTGAACCGGTACAATTGGCAGGAACTATTGTCAAAAGAGCTTCTTTGCATAATGCCGACCAAATTGAAAAGTTGGATATCCGAATTAATGATACTGTTTTTGTGGAAAAAGGAGGAGAGATTATTCCTAAAATCATTGCGGTGGATTTAAGTAAACGTCCTGATAATTCAGAATCTACGCAATATATCACCCATTGTCCTGAGTGCAATACCGAATTAATACGCGGTGATGGAGAAGCCAATCATTATTGCCCGAATTTTTATGGCTGTCCTCCCCAAATTATCGGAAGAATTCAGCATTATATTTCGAGAAAAGCAATGGATATTGAAGGGCTTGGTGGAGAAACAGTTGCCTTGCTTTTTAATAACGGATTAGTTCATAACTATGCCGATTTGTATGAATTGACAGTGGAGCAAATCCTGCCTTTGGAGAGAATGGCTCAAAAATCGGCGGAGAATTTAGTTAAGGGTGTTGAAAATTCAAAAAGTATTCCATTTGAAAGTGTTTTGTTTGCTTTAGGAATTCGATTTGTGGGAGAAACAGTTGCCAAAAAATTGGCTAAACATTACAAAAATATTGATGCATTGCAGCAGGCAACTCTTATGGATTTGATTCTAGTGGATGAAATAGGAGAAAGAATCGCCAAAAGCGTGATTGATTTTTTTGAAAATAATGAAAATAAATCCATTATCGAAAGATTAAAAAGTTACGGAGTGCAATTTGAAATTGTTGAAAAAGTAAATCCAAATGCAACGGATAAATTCTTAGGGAAAACATTTGTCGTGTCTGGTGTTTTCTCCACTTTTTCTAGAGATGAATTAAAAAAAGCCATTGAAGATAACGGAGGAAAGGTAGGGAGTTCTATATCGGCTAAGACTGATTTTGTTGTTGCTGGAGATAATATGGGACCAGCCAAACTTGAGAAAGCCAATAAGCTCAACGTGGCAATAATTTCTGAGGATCAATTTATAACAATGTTAAATGAAAGCTAGTACTCCGTCACTTATATTGTTTTTTGCAACTTCGGTATTGGTAGTACTATTTAAGTTATTAGACTATGAGGGTTTAGTACTATATGGTAAGTCAATTATAATTCCCTCATTGTTTATCTATTATTTGGTGTCGAATAATTACAAGATTACCATCTTTAAAGGATTGTTTTTCTTGCTACTTTTCGTGAGAGATATTTTTACCACACTGAATATTAGTGAATCTGCAATGGGCTCTTTTTTATGTGTGTTGGCGGTTTATGTTTTACTTTTATATTTAGGACAAAAAGATTTTAAGCGTCTAATATTTAGTTATAGAGACAGTATGTCAATTTTTATTTTAATTCTTGGAATTGGGACTATTTGTTACTCTGTTTTAAATTTAAAGTTGGAAAACTTAGAGCTGGATTTTTCATTGTATGTTGTTTTTGGTATAATTTTGAGTGTTTTAGGTATAGTTTCTATAATAAACTATATCAAAAATGGTAGTTATGCTTTTTTTAACGCTATGCTAATGTGTATTTGTTTTATAATTACTGACATCTTTTTCGTTCTCTACAAGTTTTATTTTTATAATTATGTTTTTACCTTAATTAGTATTATCACTCAGTTTTCATCGTATTTCTTTATGGTTAATTATTTTTTAGAGAAAGAGAAAGAAAAAGGTATTGAAGATTTAATCGAAAATTAATTTTCCTTGAGGTGTTTTTGATTATCCTTTAATTGACTTTTTTTAAAAAATTTCAATATTTTGGTATCTTTTTTTGATAATTATCAGGTGCTTATCTTTATTTCTTATGACTATGTAACTTTTATTGGTTCAAATAATAATAAAAATAAATGTTAAGAATATAACAAAAAGTTTTAAAAGGCCGTTATAGTTTTTTAGATTTACCAATCCAAATGTGACTTAAATAATTAAATTTGTAATCTTTTAAAAGTGTATGTTTTTAAATTATATAAAGAGCTTTGTCTTAAATAAAACTTTAAAAAAGAGACTGCGTAATGTGAAAGACGAGTCATTAAATTCACCTATTGTTAGGGTTGGTTTGATTGTTGATGAAAGTAGCTCTTTAGAAGCAGCTGCTTTGAAACAGGAAATTATTTCCAATGGAATTTTAGAAAATAATATTAAAGTTATTGTTTTTCGAGATGTTTTAAAGAGCAAAGAAGTCTATTTAGAGCCAATATTTGGATTAAAGGATTTGAATTTCAAAGGAGGATTTAAGCAAGAGTCAATAAATGAGTTTATTTCAGAAGAATTTGATTTATTGATTAATTATTATAATGAAGAAAAGCCTTTTTTGTTGCTTTTAACGAATAGTTCCAATGCAAAATTTAAAGTTGGGTTTTCAACTGTTGATAAAAGATTAAATCATTTTCTAATAAACATTGATCCTGAAAATTACAAGGGGTTTACAAATGAGTTATTTAGATACTTAAAAATATTAAACAAAATATAATTTAAATTATGCAATCATTAATAGGAACAGGTGTTGCCCTAATCACACCGTTTAAAGACGATTTTACAATTGATATTGATGCTTTAAGAAGAGTTGTGAATTTTTCTATAGACGGCGGAATCGAATATCTTGTTGTATTAGGTACAACTGCCGAAAATGCTACCTTATCAGAAGAAGAGAAAGAACTGGTAATTACAACAGTAATTGAAGTGAATGCAGGTAGATTGCCATTAGTTCTTGGTGTTGGAGGTAATAATACTTTGAATGTTGTTGAAGAATTACGTACAAGAGACTTATCAGCATTTGTTGCCATTTTATCAGTTTCACCTTATTACAATAAGCCTAGTCAAGAAGGAATATATCAACATTTTAAGGCAGTTTCTGAAGCGTCGCCTATTCCTGTAATTTTATATAATGTTCCGGGGAGAACATCCAGTAATATGTTGCCATCAACAGTTCTTAGATTGGCAAATGATTTTGAAAATATTGTTGCAATAAAAGAAGCAGCTGGAGATTTGGTTCAAGCAATGCAATTAATAAAAAATAAACCTAAAGATTTCTTAGTTATATCGGGTGATGATATGATAGCTTTACCCGTTGTTTTGGCTGGAGGAGCAGGAGTAATTTCCGTAATTGGACAAGGTTTTCCAAAAGAGTTTTCAGAGATGATTCGATTGGGATTGAATAGAAAGGTAGATGATGCTTATAAATTACATTATTTATTAGCTGATTGCATTGATATGATTTTTGAGCAAGGTAATCCGGCAGGTATAAAAGAAGTATTCAGTATTCTAGGTATTACAGAGAATGTTGTTCGTTTGCCATTGGTTTCAGTTGATGAATCTTTGACAAATCGATTAGATTTTTTTGTGAAGAAAATGGTTAAAAACACTTAAAAAGCTGCAGTTTTTTTTAAATAAAGAAATATTTTGTAATAGCTAAATTAATAACTAAATTTGCCACCTAACTTTGGTGGCTTTTATAGCATATAGTATTATGCAATAAAAATAAAATCAGTGAATAAAATGAAAAAAATAATATCTGCATTACTTGTTGTTCTCTTTTTGTACTCATGTAGTGATTATCAGGCAGCTTTGAAGAATGAAGATGTTGCAGTAAAGTTTGATGTGGCTACTAAAATGTACGAAGCTGGAAAATATTCAAAAGCAATTCGTCTTTTTGAACAGCTGGCACCAGCATATAGAGGTAAGCCATCTGGAGAGAAATTATTTTACATGTATGCTCAATCATGTTATAAGACCAAACAATATTATTTGGCAGGATATCAATTTGATAGTTTTGTTTCTGGTTATCCTAAAAGTGAAAAATTAGAAGAGTGTGCTTATTTAGGTGCTCAAAGTTACTCAATGTTGTCACCAGTTTACAGTATTGATCAAACCGATACTTTTAAAGCAATAGAAAAGATTCAAGGATTTATAGATCGTTATCCAAATTCTCAATATATTGCTGAAGCCAATGCTACTTCTAGAAAGTTAAATGATAAGATTGAACGTAAAGTTTACGAAAACGCATTAGAATACAATAGAATTTCGAACTATAAATCTGCTATTATTGCTTTTGATAACTTTGTTGCAGATTATCCAGGTACTCCATATAAAGAAAAAGCCTTGTATTATAAATTAGATTCTGCTTATTCATTGGCAATAAACAGTATTCCTTCAAAAATGGAAGAACGATTAAATACAGCCAAAGTAAGTTATAATAATTTGATTAAATTCAAACCAAATACAGAATACAAAAAGAAAGCTGACGAGATGTTAGCTCAAATTGATGTTGAATTGCAAAAATATAATAAATAAATAAAGTCATGGATTTAAAAAAGACAAATGCTCCAGTAAATACAATAACTTACAATAAAACAGTTATTGAGGCACCAACTGGAAATGTGTATGAGGCGATAACAATTATGGCTAAAAGAGCAAATCAAATTAATTCTGAAATTAAAAAAGAATTAACTGAGAAATTAGAAGAATTTGCTACTTATAATGATAGTTTGGAAGAAGTTTTTGAAAATAAAGAGCAAATCGAAGTTTCAAAATTCTACGAAAAACTTCCAAAACCACACGCTTTAGCGGTTCAAGAATGGTTAGATGGTAAAATTTACCATAGAGAAGCAAATAAATAATCAATCTAATGTCAGTTTTAAGCGGAAAAAAGATTTTGCTGGGAATTTCTGGCGGAATTGCTGCATATAAAACGGCTTCATTAGTTAGACTCTTCATAAAAGCAGGTGCACATGTCCAAGTGATAATGACACCTGCTTCTAAGGATTTTATAACTCCACTTACCTTATCTACTCTTTCCAAGAATCCCGTTTTTTCAGAGTTTTATAATAAAGATGAAAAAAACGAGGAATGGAATAGTCATGTAGAATTGGGACTTTGGGCTGATTTAATGGTTGTTGCGCCTGCAACTGCCAATACTTTGTCTAAAATGGCAAATGGATTATGTGATAATCTTTTAATAGCCTGTTATCTTTCTGCTAAATGTCCTGTTTATTTTGCGCCAGCAATGGATTTGGATATGTATATTCATCCCTCTACTCTTGAGAGCTTTAGAACTTTAAAGGAATTCGGAAATACAATGATTCCCGCCGAAAACGGGGAATTGGCCAGCGGTTTATCCGGCGAAGGACGAATGGCAGAACCTGAAAATATTATTGCTTTTTTAGAAGCAGATCTCGAAAGCAAATTACCTTTAAAAGGTAAAAAAATACTAATTACTGCTGGACCTACCTATGAAGCAATTGATCCAGTTCGTTTTATTGGAAATCATTCTTCTGGTAAAATGGGATTTGATATTGCTCAAAGTGCTGCAAATCTTGGAGCATCGGTGATATTGATTTCAGGACCAACTCATTTTAAAATAAATCATTCTTTGGTTCAAGTGATTCCAGTAGTTTCTGCCCAAGAAATGTATGATGCTTGCCATCAGTATTATCAAGAGGTGGATGTGGCTATTGCAGCTGCTGCCGTAGCCGATTATAGACCAAAGAATGTTGCTCCGCAAAAGATAAAAAAAGCGACTGATGATTTTACGATTGAACTTGAGAAAACCAAAGATATTTTGGCTTCGCTCGGAGAAATTAAGAAAAATCAGTTTTTAATTGGTTTTGCTTTAGAAACCGAAAATGAAATTGAAAATGCTAAAGCGAAAATTCAGAAAAAAAACTTAAATTTGATAGTTCTTAATTCGTTACAAGATCAAGGAGCTGGATTTGGAAAAAGTACCAATAAAGTTACCTTTATAGATAGCGCATTTCAAATCGAGCCCATGGATTTGAAATCTAAAGAGGCTGTGGCCGATGATATTTTAAACAAAGTAATAGCACATTTTTATGGTTAGATTTGTTTTGTTTTTATTTTTTAGTTGTGGCTTTATTCAAGCCCAGCAGCTGAATTGTACAGTGACTATAAATACACAAAAATTAAGCAATGCCAATCAACAGGTTTTCAAAACACTGGAAACTGCCATAAATGAATTTGTCAATAAAACAGACTGGACTGGGCAATCACTTTCGCAAAAGGAAAAGGTTAATTGTTCGATGTATATTACCATTTCTAGTTATAGTTCTGATCAATTTGTAGCGAATATCCAAGTGCAATCTTCAAGAAATATTTTCAATTCGACTTATTCCTCACCAGTTCTGAATGTAAATGACAAAGATTTTACTTTTAATTATACTGAATTCGAGAATTTGACCTACATCCCAACAAGTTATGACTCAAACCTTGTTTCTGTGCTGGCATTTTATAGCTATATTATTTTAGGAATGGATGCGGACACTTTTGTTCCATTGTTTGGTGATCGCTATTATAAAGAAGCATTAAATATTTCTAATTTGGCGCAACAAGGCGGTTACAAAGGATGGAATCAGTCTGATGGTACACTGAGTAGATTTGTTTTAATCAATGATTTAATGTCACCTACTTATAATGAAATTAGACAATCGAGTTTTCAGTATTATTTAGGGTTAGATACTATGCATCAAGATCTTAAAAAAGCCAAAGAAATTATTAAAGGCTCTTTGATGAATTTGTCCAAATTAAATAGCACCAAGCCTAATTGTTATTTATTGCGTGTTTTTATGGATTCAAAATCAGATGAAATTGTATCTATTTTTACTGGAGGACCAAGTATTACTATAAATGATATGGTAGATAGTTTAAACAAAACATCTTCATCAAACTCCGGTAAATGGCAATTGTTAAAATATTAGTCTTTTAATAATTTCTTTTATTTAA